>WLQA01000047.1 GCA_009698515.1 Actinomycetota bacterium | reverse complement strand
GTCAACTTTCCAGCACCTGGTACGCGGAAATCAGTAGCTTTATATTGATCACCAAATGCGTGACGGCCAATCACAATTGGCTTAGTCCAGTGTGGAATTAATCTTGGTACATTTTTAATAATAATTGGTTCGCGGAAAATTACGCCACCTAGAATGTTTCGAATTGTGCCGTTTGGCGACTTCCACATTTGCTTCAAATTAAACTCTTTTACGCGAGCCTCATCTGGGGTAATAGTTGCGCACTTAACGCCCACACCATGCTTTTGAATAGCATGCGCTGAATCAATTGTTACTTGATCATTTGTGGCATCGCGGTGTTCAATTCCAAGATCGTAATACTCAAGATTTACATCTAGATAAGGCAAGATCAACGAATCTTTAATGAACTGCCAGATAATTCTGGTCATTTCATCGCCATCTAATTCAACAACGGTGCCTTCGACCTTGATCTTATTCATCTATTCCCTTTTCTCTATTTAACTAAGTTTTAAAATTAATTCTTAAAGCGCTTGAACATCTGCTTGTTTTGCCCGAACAGCTTCTGCAGCCACCTTTAATGATGCAAGTTCATCAGCAGTAAGTGCAGTTTCAACAACCTTAATTACACCGCTCTTACCGATCTGTGCTTCAACACCAAGGTACACACCGTTGATTCCATATTGACCATCAACCCATGCACAAACTGGCATTACCGCTTTTGAATCTTCAATTACTGCTTTTGCCATCCGAGCTGCTGCTGCAGATGGTGCGTAGTAAGCAGATCCAGTTTTTAACAAACCAACAATCTCTGCGCCACCGTTTCGTGTGCGATCTACTAGCTCTGCAATTTCATCTGCCTTTAAAACATCTGAAAGTGGTTTGCCATTTACGGTACAACGACTTGGTACCGGCACCATGGTTTCACCATGTGATCCCAAAGTTAATGTGGCAACTGCCGAAACCGGAACGCCAACTTTTTCTGCAACAAAATGTGTGAAGCGAGCAGTATCTAACATGCCAGCTTGTCCCATAACTCGATTGTGTGGAAACTTAGTTGCGATCTGCGCAAGTGCAGTCATTTCATCTAGTGGATTAGAAACCACAATGATCACAGCATTTGGTGAATGCTTTGCAATGTTTTCGGCAACACCGCGAACGATGCCAGCATTTACGCCAATTAAATCCATTCGGCTCATACCAGGTTTGCGTGGCAGACCTGCAGTAATTACTACAACATCGGAGTTAGCTGTCTTCTCGTAACCAGCACCTTCGGCGGTTGTGGTTGCACCAATAACTTTACTTTCAAATCCTTCAACAGAGCGAGATTGATTTATATCTAATGCAAGACCTTCTGGCTTTCCTTCAACAATGTCAGTTAGTACAACAGTTTCAAAAATATCGTATTCCGCTAAACGAAGTGCGGTAGTTGATCCATAAAATCCAGCACCAACAACAGTTACTTTTCCAGATCTGCTCATTTAATCTCCTCGGCTCGGACGCAATATTACCGAGCGTGTGGCAGTGATAATGCCAAGATAAAAAGCAGCGCACAGATCGTGATCGGCAACACTAGTTCAATCCCACGCTTGACCTGAGATTGGGAGTATCTGGCCAAAATAAAGATGCTGGCACTTAATGAAAGAATGATTGAGCCAGTTCGAACTGCGCCACTGATTCCGATAATCACGCCAATTACAACAACTACTAATGAAAATCTACGGATTTGATCTAATGTAAAACTCTCTCTCATTTTTCCATTAACTCCAGCAGATTACTTAACAACATAGCTCTTGTCATTGGCCCTACGCCACCTGGCATTGGTGCAAAAAATGAAGCGGTACTTACAACGGCAGGATCAACATCACCAAGTAAGCCAGCATCAGTTCTGGTAATTCCAACATCTACAACAACTGCCCCATCTTTAATCATCTCTGACTTAATAAAGTGTGGTTTGCCAATTGCTGCAATTACAACATCGGCGCTTTTGATTAATGCAGGTAAATTCTTAGTTGCAGTATGCGCCAGGGTAACTGTGGCATTTACCGGCTTTTGGGATAGCAATATCGAAAGCGGGCGACCAACAGTTGTGCCCCGACCAATTATTAATACAGATTTTCCTGATAGATCAATCTTGTATTCATTAAGTAATTTCAAAATTGCCTTAGGCGTGCATGGCGTTATGGTTTTTGAGTCTAAAACCAAATTTCCTAAATTAATTGGGTGAAGTCCATCAGCATCTTTACTTGGATCAACAGCGGTTAATACTTTTTGGGCATCTACTCCATGCGGAAGTGGCAGTTGCACAATAAAGCCTGTGCAATTTGCTTCATTATTTAATTGGTTAACTGCCTGCAAAATTTCACTTTCAGTTGCTGTAGCTGGTAAATCAATTCGTATGGAAGCGATTCCTACATCAGCACAATCCTTATGCTTGCCTGCAACATATGAAACTGATCCTGGATCATCGCCAACCAAAATTGTTCCCAAACCAGGTTGTCTATTTAAACCCTTGACCTGAGTTGTGATCTGCGCCTTAATCTTTTGGGCAAGTGCTTTGCCATCTAAAATTTGCGCGCTCATGGTGCAACCTTACCTTTTTTGGATAATCGACTGATTATTTTAGGTAAGTAAATTTGCAGTAATAAGACCAGAATTAACTGAACACAAATAATTATCGAGGCTCTTGCGATATTTACGCCAACTGGTGACATATTTGAAGTTATCAACGATCCAGAGCTAAGTGCCGCCACTGCAGCAAAGCCACCAATTGAAATTACAAAAAAGCGCAAAATGCTTTGTCGCTTAATTTTGATAAATTCAGTGGATTTTTGCAAGATGTTTAGATTTATCCAACCATAGATCGCAATCATTAAGGTAAATAGTAAAAGCCAAGTTACTGAGCCACTTGGTAGCGCAGCTAGAACTGGGATCGCTGGAATTTCACGTAATTGAAAAGTGGTGGGTGAAATATCGGTTGCATTTCCTAGAAATACTCCAGCGCCAAAAATATAACTCAAGGTGGCAACAAAGATATTTGGTAGATAAGCCAATTGCAATAGCAACATCAAAAAGCCACCAATAATTCCGGGTTGTAAGACTACGGTTAAATTCTTTGCCGTATCAAAGTGCATCGCTAATGATGCGGTAAAAACTAATCCGGCAATGCCGAGCATTACTAAAAACATTTGCGCCGGTAACTTCAAAAAGTTTGCTGTTTTAACGGGCACCGTTGCAATTAATAAAATAAGCAGTGTGGTGATTGGTCCGCGCTGCCAATCAATATTTGCCTGTGAATTATTAGCGATTAATGCCAATAATAAATAAATTACTAAGTACCAAAGAATGAAATATGATCTAGTTGTTTTTGTGCTGCCAGCTCGTTCGATGGATCTGCGATAACCAATACGGATGGCAATGAAGGGCAGTAATGCGGCGCCAATTGGCAGAAGTGATAAGTAACCAACCATTGATTCATTTGCAATATTAAATGGGGTTAAGTGCGCGCCCAACCACAACCAGATTGCTGCCCGCATTGGATCTGATGTTGTGCCATATGTGCTGCCGGCAGTTGCCCAAGCAAATAAAGTTATGAAAGCTAATGGAAAGAGAATTAAGAAAATGGATCGAATTACTTGTTGCAGCGTTGCCGTAATTGTCCGCGCAACCATTGATTTCCTATCTGCTTTGCTTATCCATTCAAAATCTTGCGCATCAAGTTAGCGGTTTCACTTGGTGTTTTGCCAACCGCAACACCGACTGCTTCTAATGCTTCTTTTTTAGCCGCTGCAGTTCCAGATGAGCCAGAGACAATTGCGCCAGCATGTCCCATAGTTTTACCTTCTGGAGCGGTAAATCCAGCAACATAACCAACAACTGGCTTAGTTACATACTCTTTAATAAATTGCGCAGCTCGCTCTTCTGCATCGCCACCAATCTCACCAATCATCACAATTGCTTGCGTTTCTGGATCATCTTGGAATGCACGTAAGCAATCAATATGTGTAGTTCCGATAATTGGATCGCCACCAATTCCAACTGCAGTTGTAAAACCAAAATCACGAAGTTCATACATCATTTGATATGTCAGAGTTCCAGATTTAGAAACTAAACCAATCTTTCCTGGGCCGGTAATGTCAGCTGGAATAATTCCAATATTAGATTTTCCTGGACTAATAATTCCTGGACAGTTAGGTCCTAAAATTCGCGTTGTTCCCTTACTTGTTGCATATGCATAAAAAGCAGCAGCATCATGAACTGGAATTCCTTCAGTTATAACTACAACAAATGGCATCTTGGCATCTACTGCATCAATTACCGCTGCTTTCGCAAACTTAGGTGGCACGAAAACTACAGATGCATTTGCACCAGTTGCAGCCATTGCTTCAGCAACTGAGTTAAATACTGGAATCTGCACGCCATCCATATCAACTGATTGGCCACCCTTACCAGGTGTAACACCACCTACAATCTTTGTGCCAGCTTTTAACATTCGTTTAGTGTGCTTAGTTCCTTCAGAACCAGTCATACCTTGAACGATTACTTTGCTGTTCTCATTAATAAAAATAGCCATTACTTTGCCGCCAACTCTGCTGCTTTTGCTGCTGCGCCATCCATTGTGTCTAACTGTTGAACAAGTGGGTGCGCTGCATCATTAAGAATCTTGCGGCCTTCAATCACATTGTTGCCATCTAGGCGAACCACGATTGGTTTAGTTGCTTTGCTACCAAGAATTTCTAATGCTTGCACAATGCCATTTGCAACGGCATCACAAGCGGTTATGCCACCGAAAACATTAACAAAAACACTGCGCACATCTGGATCGCCCAAAATAATTGATAACCCATTTGCCATTACTTCTGCAGAGGCGCCGCCGCCAATATCTAGGAAGTTTGCTGGCTTAACTCCATACTTTTCACCGGCATAAGCAACAACATCTAGTGTGCTCATTACTAAGCCGGCACCATTTCCAATAATTCCAACTTCGCCATCTAACTTTACGTAATTTAGATCTTTTTCTTTAGCTAATGCTTCAAGTGGGTTTGTTGATGCATGATCAACTAGTGCTTCATGATTTGGGTGTCTAAATCCTGCATTGTCATCCAAAGTTACCTTGCCATCAAGTGCAACTACTTTGCCATCCTCAGTTTTAACTAATGGATTAATCTCCATCAAAGTTGCATCTTCAGCAACAAATGCAGCCCATAATTTAATTAATACATCAGCAACTTGTTCCTGCACATCTGCAGGAAATTGTCCGCTCTTAGCAATCTCAAGTGCTTTTGCTTTATCAATTCCTTGATTTGGATCAATTCCAACGCGTGCTAATTTTTCTGGAGTTTTATGTGCAACCTCTTCGATCTCCATACCACCAGCAACTGATGCCATAACTAAAAAGTTTCGATTAGCACGGTCTAACAAAATTGCCATGTAATACTCGGCAGCAATTGGCGCAGCTTGCGCAATCATTACTTGGTGAACTGTGTGACCCTTAATATCCATTCCTAAAATTGCTTTTGCTTTTTCCTTTGCATCCGCTGCATTTTCGGCCAGCTTTACGCCACCAGCTTTTCCGCGGCCACCAATTTTTACTTGTGCTTTAACAACAACTTTGCCGCCCATTTTTGCAGCAGCAGCTTCAGCAGCCTCTGGTGTTGTTGCAACTGCGCCAGCTAATACCGGAATTTGATGCGCTTCAAATAAATCTCGCGCTTGATATTCAAATAAATCCACGGCGTGATCTTATTGAAAATAGATCAATATTTATAATTTCTCGACTGGTGCATACCGCAATAACAACCGTTTTTCGCCAAAGCTTCCAAAATCTATGGTGGCCTCTGCTCGGTCACCTTCGCCGGTAACAGCAACAACTGTTCCTAATCCAAATGTGTCATGTGACACACGCTCACCAATTTCTAATTTCATTGTTTCGCTAGAACTTTTTCCAGTTGGTCGTGGGGCGGTGAAGTTTCTGCGCATAGAACTTCGTTGAGTTGATGAGATTGGTGAAACTTTTTCCTGCACTTCATTCCATTCAATAACTGAATCTGGAATCTCCGATAAGAAACGAGATGGTGCGTTGTAGTTTGGTGCACCCCATGATGATCGATATTCAGCACGTGTAATAAATAAATTTTCGCGAGCTCTAGTTAATCCAACATATGCAAGTCGGCGCTCTTCTTGTAACTCTTCCGGATCGCCAAGTGTGCGAGAGTGCGGAAATATTCCCTCCTCCATACCGGTTAAGAAAACAGTTGGAAACTCTAAACCTTTT
>WLQA01000046.1 GCA_009698515.1 Actinomycetota bacterium | reverse complement strand
GCTCAAGGAAAGAAAGTTTCCTTAATTTATGATGCTCATGAGTATGTGCCAGGAGTTTCTCATTTAACTAAACCATTGGTTAATGCATACACAAAAGCGGAGCGCTTTGGAGTGGCCCAATCAGATGCGGTCTTATCAGTTAGTGAACCAATGTCTGATCTTTTAATGCCACATTTAAAAAGTAAGAAACGGCCAATCCTGGTTGCTAATGATCCACTTTTTGCAGGTCAGCAAAAATCTAAATTAAATCTGCGAAAGATGTGCGGGTTAAATAATAAAACTGCATTAATGGTTTACTCCGGTGCGGTTGCCCCACAACGTGGTTTATCAACTGCGATAGAGGCATTACGAAAATTGCCAAATGTGCACTTGGCGCTTATCGCTAACCCTGAGAATGCAACGGTTAAGCAATTAGAGATTGAGGCAAGTGATGTGGCAGATCGTTTTCATGTTGTGCCGTATGTGCCCAACTCAGAGTTGGTTTCCTTTTTATCAACAGCAAATATTGGCTTAATTCCACTTCACCATAAGTTAAATCATGAGATCTCATTAATCACTAAATTTGGTGAGTACATGCAGGCAAAATTACCGATAGTGGTAAGTGATGTTAAAACGATGGCTGCTGAAGTGAAGCGGCTGAAAAATGGTGAGGTTTTTATTGCGCAAGATGTTGATTCTTTTGTGGCGGCAGTCAAAAAAGTATTGGCAAATGAGAAGCGATATAAAAAGGTGTATACCAAGAGCGTGCTTGCACAGCGTAGTTGGGAGCTACAGGCAAAGGTATTAGTTAATCTCTACAACAAATTAGCAGGCGTTAAACCAAAGCCAAGAAAAGCTAAAGCTTTTACAGTTAAATATTAATTAGCTGGTGCGCCAATTACCCGCACAGTAATGCCAGCGAACTTACTTGCATCTAATGCCCGGCGGCCATCAACAACAGCTTTAACTCCCGGAAAATCTGTTGCACTCAATTTTTTATATTCAGTGTGATCTGCCTGCAGGACCATGCCATCAACAGATTCACCAATTTTGTATGGTGTGAAGCCAAGTGATTTGATCTCATCATCTGTATACATTGGATCATTTACTAATACTGTGGCACCTTTTTCAATTAATGCAGTAACTGTTGGAAATACACCGCTGAACGCACTTTCCTTAACGCCACCACGATAAGAGATACCAAGCACAGCAACCTTTTTACCTTTTAAGCTTCCTAACTCAGTCGCCAACAAATCAACTGCATGTGATGGCATAGCCGCATTTGCATTGCGCGCAGCCGCAACAACTGTTGCCTTTGGATCATTCCAAAGATAAAAGCGTGGATAGATTGGAATGCAATGTCCGCCAACTGCAATACCTGGTTGGTGAATATGGCTGTAGGGCTGAGAGTTAGAGGCCGCAATAACTTTTGCAATATCAATGTTGGCACCTTCAGCAAAAACTGCAAATTGATTTGCAAGTGCAATATTTACATCTCGATAAGTTGTTTCGGCAAGCTTTGCCATCTCAGAGGCTTCACAACTTCCTAGATCCCAAACACCATTTTTTTGTTGCAGATCTGGACGATCATCAAAATCTAGAACCGCTTCATAAAACTTAACGCCAGCTGCTGTGCTTGCTGCATCAATGCCGCCAACTAACTTTGGATATTTGCGAAGATCAGCAAATACTCGGCCAGTTAATACTCGCTCTGGTGAGAAAACTAAGGTGAAATCCTTGCCAGCAGTTAAGCCAGATACTTTTTCTAACGCTTTCGCAAAACGAGTTCGAGTTGTGCCAACTGGGAGAGTGGTCTCATATGAAACCAATGTGCCGGGCTTTAAACCAGCGCCAATCTTTTCGGTCGCCGCATCCATCCAACCAAAATCAGGAACTCCTTGTTCATCAACAAATAGTGGAACTACAACAACTACTGCATCAGATTTAGAAACCGCATCTTGGGTATCGGTAGTTGCAATTAAATTACCGTTTTTTACTACCTTGCTTAAGTGATCTTGTAGGTGAGCTTCACCGGGAAATGGTTCTGTTCCGGCATTAATTAAATCAACGGTTTTCTGATTAACATCGCAACCAATTACCTGATGGCCTTTATTAGCAAATTGCACAGCAAGTGGCAGACCAATTTTTCCAAGTGCTACGACTGCAATCTTCATAAATTAATTGTCACTTTCTTATCAGCACTTTCAATCATTGCTTGCGCAACTGCAACTGTGGCTAAACCTTGCTCCATAGTTACGATCTTCTCCATTGCACCTGGTAATCCAAGTACTGCGTCACGGAAATTTTCATGTTCGACCATTAATGGCTCTTTCTTAGCAAAGGCATAGCGAACAACCTCGCCCTCACTTACCCCGCGAAATGCTGATACTGAATCCCACTGCGTTGCCACAGAGGCGTTTGTATAAAGAGTTAAATCTGCAGTTAATGTGTCGGCAACTAATGTGCCTGCTTCGCCAGTAACAATAGTTAACCGTTCTTTAAAAGGGGTCAACCAATTCACTAAGTGGCTGGTAATAATTCCATTTGCGAGTAATCCAGTTGCAGCAACTAAATCTTCATGAGCTCTGCCAGATTTGTGTGCGGTGCGTGCGGAAATAGATGTGTACTTAGATCCGGCAACCCAAGCGGTTAAATCAATGTCATGTGTTGCTAAATCTTTAATCACGCCCACATCGGCAATACGTGCTGGAAATGGACCTTGGCGACGAGTTGCAATTTGGTAAACCTCACCAAGTTCACCCTTTTCAAGTCGTGCGCGAAGTTGTTGTAATGCTGGGTTGTATCTTTCAATATGACCAACTGCGCCAACTAATCCCTTTGCTTTAAATGCTGCGGTGATTTTTTCTGCAGATGCTGTGTCAATTGCTAATGGCTTTTCTACCATTGCATGAATTCCGGCATTAGCTAATTCAAGTGCTAACTCTTCATGAAATGCTGTTGGCGCTGCAATCATCGCATAATCAATACCAGCATCAATTAACTCTTTTACCGATTTTAAAACGGTTCGATCACCAGCTGCTTTATGAGGATCTCCCATTGGATCACAAACTGCAACAAGCTCTACATTTTCTAGCGAACTTAAAACACGTGCATGGTGGCGACCCATCATGCCAAGTCCAACTAAACCAGCACGTAATTTCTTGCTCACAGCAATAAACCTGCTACTTCAGTTACCGCATTGGCAACAGTTGCTAATTCATCCTTAGTTAAAGATGGGTGGACTGGAAGTGAAATACATTCATTAACCATCTTTTCACTTTCTGGCAGATCTAACTTCAAATTAAATGAGGGCAGGCGATGAATTGGTGTTGGGTAATAAACACCACATCCAACTCCGCGATTAGTTAGCTCCTCCATAAATTTATCGCGCACCGCTGCATTATTTCCAGGAACGCGGATTGTGTACTGGTGATAAGAGTGGGTAGATCCAGGAGCAACAAATGGCGTTACAACACCTTTGATATTTGCATCTAAGAATGCAGCATTTTCTTGACGTTGTTTTGTCCAACCTGGCAGTTTGGCTAATTGCACTCGACCAATTGCGGCATGAATATCAGTCATGCGGGTGTTAAATCCAATTACCTCGTTGCGATATCTAATCTCTTGGCCTTGATTACGAAGTAGGCGAAGCATGCGTGCAGTCTCTGCTGATTCAGTAACAACCATGCCGCCTTCACCAGCGGTCATGTTCTTAGTTGGATAGAAAGAGAATGAGGCGACAGTTCCAAACTCGCCGGAGTTTTTTCCGTTAAGAGATGCTAAATGTCCTTGCGCAGCATCTTCAATAATTTGCACACCATGTTTTTTGCCAATTTCAGCAAAACGATCCATCGCAGCGATGTGACCATATAAATGAACCGGCATGATCGCCTTTGTTTTAGATGTAATTAGAGATTGCGCATGATCTGGATCTAAGTTAAAAGTTTTTGGATCAATGTCGGCAAATACTGGAACCGCACCGGCCAGCACAACTGAGTTAGCAGTGGCTGCAAAAGAAAAGGATGGCACGATAACTTCATCGCCTGCTTTAATTCCGGCAGCAATAAAACCTAAGTGCAGTGCCGATGTTCCGCTGTTCATTGCTACGCAATGACGACCACCAACATGTTTAGAAAACTCTTCTTCAAATGCTGCAACTTCAGGGCCTTGTGCCAACATGCCGGATCGAAGAACGCGATCAACAGCAGCACGTTCATCATCACCAATAATTGGTTTAGCTGCAGGAATCATTTATTTACTCTCTTCAATTAATTTATCTGATGATTCCTCTTTATAGGTAGCACCAGTTGTTGGACAACGGAAGCGATTATCGCCGATTGATTCCAGTGGCACCCCAGCACGACCCACCCAACGGATGCGTTTTGCTGGAACTCCAGCCATTAATGCGAAATCTGGGACATCTTTGTTAACTACGGCACCTGCTGCAATTAGCGCCCAAGCGCCAATCGTTACTGGTGCAACACAAACTGCGCGCGCACCAATTGCTGCGCCCTCTTTAATTGTTACGCCAACTGCATCCCAATCACTTGCTGATTTCAAAGAGCCATCAGGATTAATAGCACGGGGATATTGATCATTTGTTAGAACTGCAGCTGGTCCAATAAAAACTCCATTAGCAAGTTTTGCTGGATGATAAACCAAAGCTAAATTTTGAATCTTGCAATTATCGCCAATTTCAACATTGGCATCAATGTAAGCACCAGTACCAACGATGCAATTTTTTCCAAGCTTTGCACCACCACGAACTTGTGCATCGCCCCAAATAGATGAGCCATCACCAATTACCGCTGATGCATCAACAGATGCAGTTGGTGAAATTTTGGCTGACATGTGCCTAGCCTACCCTGATTACTTAAAAAGATTAGAAATTGCTGCGGTAAAGCGCTCGTATTCAGCGGGTGAATTTAAATTATTTTTTGCCCAATTCATACCATTACTGCGCAATTGATTAAGCGATTCTTTATCACTCTCAAATTTAATTAATGCATTTGATATCTCTGCAGGTGAATCTGCAATTACACCAGAGTTGCTCTCAGAAATTATCTGCACACTTCGTGGCAAATTAGTTGAGACAACTGCTAACCCACAACTTAAGTATTCATATAACTTACTTGGAATGGCATCGACAAATGCTGGAGTTGGATCAAGTAATGACAAACCAACCCATGCACCTTCTGCAAATCTCCAAGATTGCTTTGGAGCTAACTTGCCATGAAAGGTAACTCGAGATGCTGCAGGTGATGTACTTTGCCAAAGTTCAACAAACTCTTTATCTGCTTCTGCAATATTGCCAATTAATTCAAAGTTCCAATTAGGTGAAAGTTCGGCAACTTCTAGAATCTTTTTTAAACCACGAGATTTTCTAATATCGCCAATATAAATTGCAGTTGGCGTATTTGATAACTGACCACTTTGGGTTATTAGTGAATTATCGGGCAGGTTTCGCACCACCAATCTATTTTTTGCATTAAGCGGTGGTACCTGCACATCTGCCACAGTGGTTAATGATGAACTCTTTGCCACAAAGGTTGCGATGCGTGCAATTAATCCGGCCGCCTGACCAATTAACCCTTTAGCCCAAGTGCGATCTTGTAATAGTCGCAAATAATCCTCGTGCACATCTGCCACTAATTTTTGTCTGCGTAATTTACTGATCAACCAGGTTGTTGCCAGAAGATCTGGCGCAACAACAATTACCACCCTGCCCTTAGTTTGGAATGGGATTGTGATATCTCTAATTATTCTGGCGATAAATGATTTACTGCCTAATGCTTTTTTAAAACTTACTCCGGCAGGTGCATCAACTGATTTACCTAGTGCGATTACTTCAACTGATTTACCATCTTTAATTAAGGCGTTGCATAACCGATGTAATCTGGCATCGGATACCTCATCAGCTGATGAAACTAATGAGATTTGCATTTATAAATCCTCGTATGAAGAGGGAAGTGCGCCAACATCTAAGAATTTAAGGTATTGCTCTGTTATATCTTCAGGTTTGCCATTAGCAACTAACTTTCCTTTGTGTAGCCAAATTGCTGAATCACAAAGTTCATTGATTGAAGCAAGTGCATGTGAAACAATTAAAATTGTGCGTGCTTGCGCACAAAGCTCGCGCATGCGATTAAAGGATTTCTCTTTAAAAGCGGCATCTCCTGCCGATAACGCCTCATCTAATAGCAAGATATCTGGTGTCATATTTACCGCAACTGAAAATGCCACGCGGCCATACATACTCGATGAATAGGTGCGCACGGGCATAT
>WLQA01000045.1 GCA_009698515.1 Actinomycetota bacterium | reverse complement strand
TTTCATCTTGGTCAGATGATCAAATTTGGAATCTAAAGCGCGGCGGCCATGATTACCGCAAACTTTATGCGGCATACAAGGCAGCATCAGAACACAATGGCCGACCAACTGTAATTTTGGCAAAGACAATTAAGGGCTGGACATTAGGTTCGCACTTTGAAGCAAGAAACAGCACGCACCAAATGAAGAAGATGACCATTGAAGATTTAATTGGTTTCCGCGATCGCCTAGAAATTCCAGTTAAAGATGAAGCCATTGATGCCAAGCTGCCGCCGTACTTCCATCCCGGAAAAGATTCACCTGAGTACCAATACATGATGGAGCGTCGCCGTGAATTAGGTGGCTTTATTCCAACTCGTCGTAAAGTTTCTAAAGCATTGCCGCAACCAAAAGATGTTTCTTATGAATCGGTCAGACGTGGCTCTGGCCAACAAGAGGTTGCTACCACAATGGCATTTGTTCGTTTGTTAAAGGATTTATTAAAAGATCCAGATATTGGTAAGCGTTTTGTGCCGATCATCCCTGATGAGGCAAGAACTTTCGGAATGGATTCATTGTTCCCAACACTAAAGATTTACTCACCTCATGGCCAGACCTACACATCTGTTGACCGTGAATTAATGCTTTCTTATAAGGAAGCAACTGATGGCGTTATTTTGCATGAAGGAATTAATGAAGCTGGCTCGGTGGCATCATTTACTGCAGTTGGATCTTCATATTCAACACATGATGAACCAATGATTCCAATTTATATTTTCTACTCAATGTTTGGTTTCCAACGAACTGGTGATGCTTTCTGGCTTGCCGGTGATCAATTAGTTCGAGGCTTTGTAATTGGCGCAACAGCAGGTCGCACCACATTAAATGGTGAAGGTCTGCAACATGAAGATGGTCATTCATTACTTCTGGCTTCAACAAACCCAGCTGTTGTTGCTTACGATCCTGCATTTGGATACGAGCTTGGCCATATTGTGAAAGATGGATTGCGCCGTATGTATGGCGAAAACAGCGAGAATGTTTACTACTACCTAACTGTTTACAACGAGCCATATATGCAACCTGAGGAGCCAAAGAAGTTAGATGTTGATGGCTTGCTCAAGGGTATGTACTTGTTGAAGAAGGCGCCAAGATGGCGCAGCAAGCGCGTGCAGATTCTGGCATCTGGTGTTTCAGTTAACTGGGCGCTGAAAGCTCAAGAGTTATTAAATAAAGATTTTAGAATTGCAGCTGATGTTTGGTCGGTAACTTCTTGGAATGAATTACGCCGAGATGGCTTAAATGTTGATCGACATAATCTGTTAAATCCAGATAAGCAGATCAAAGCATTTGTAACCAAGCAATTAAAGGGTCGTCGTGGACCAGTAATTGCAGTAAGTGATTTCATGCGTTCAGTACAAGATCAAATTGCGCCATGGGTGGAACAGGATTTCTACTCACTTGGCACAGATGGCTTTGGTTTATCAGATACCCGCGGCGCCCTTCGTCGTCACTTTAAAGTTGATGCCGAATCAATTGTGATTGCTGCACTTCATCAATTAGCTCAAAAAGATGTCATTAGTAATCGCAAAGTGAAGAAGGCGATTAAGAAGTATCAGATTAATGATGTAACGGCGGCTGATGCTGGCAATACCGAAGGTTCTGGCTGAGTCTTAAACTCTTTTAGTCGAACCAATCTTTCCAAAGTAAATCAGTAACAACATCGATGCACCTGCAATTAATAACGCCACCGTAATCGTGGTCAGCTGCACAATCCACGCCAGAATAAACTTTGAATTAAAAATAAGTAAGGTATTCATAAAGCTTAATCTGCCAACTGCAATTGCATTCTGACCTTTTGAAAGCCGTCCGGCGATCGCAAAAAATATTGGGGCTAGGAATGAGCTGCCCAAGCCACCAATTAAAAATCCTAGGAAATTAAGTAGGTAGGAAAGAGTTGGCTGCGAATCATGAATTGAGGTTGAAATAAGAAGCAAGATAATAAATCCGCCGCCACCAAAGCCACCAGCTGCTTTAATCCAGAAACTTTCACTGCCATGTTTTAGCGCCCAGCCAATTGAGAACCTGCCAATAATTAATCCAAGTAAGTAAACCAAGTAATTAAGAGCGCTGGTGGATTGCGACATTCCCAAAACCTCTTTGCCGAATAAGGTAGCCCAATCGGCAATTGTGAACTCCATTAGTGAGGCACAAAAAAAGCCTATTGATAAAAACCAATTAACTTTAAATTTAAATTGCTTTAACGATGTAAGTTCATACTTATCATCAGAATCAGATTTAGCATGAAATGTTGGTGTTAATTTATGAATTGTAAATTGGGTGGCTGACCAAACCAACAACATTAATACTGAGATATGCCAAGCAATGGAAACTTTGGAGGTTAGTAAAAATGCTAAGCCTGCGGTGGACATTGCGCCCAATCCCCAAGCACCATGCAGCTTTGGCACAATCACTTTGCCCACCTCATCTTGGCGATGAAGTGCGTGACCAGAACTTGCTATGTGATAAATCGAAATTGCACCACCACTTAAAATATTAAAGATTACAAAGACCAATGATGAAGAGGTGTGAACTAAAACTATAAAGCTGCTGGCAATTATTGTTGAACCAATTTGCATGGCGCGCTTAGAACCAATGTGGTGCACGATGTGGCCACCAATTAACAACATCACAATAGAACCCAAGGATGCAGTGCTTAAAAGTGTGCCAAAGGTGCCGTTGTTAACTCCTAGGTTGGCTTTTAAATCGGGTGTGCGAGGGGCCAGTGACATGATGGATAGACCAAATAAAAAGAAGATGGCGCTTAAAAATAGCCGCTCATTACTTTTAAACTCTTGCTTGTTAAAGTTTTTCAAAATAACGCACTCGCTAATTGTCCACGTGCTTTAACTAAGCGTGGATCAGATGGATCAACTAAATTAAATAATGAAAGTAAGTGGGCCTTGGCTTTATCTCGATCATCACCACTAAAGGCTTTAACTGCCGTGATCATTCGATTAAAGGCTGCTTCATAATCACCTTGGGCAATTTCAATATCAGCGCACATCATCTGCGAGGTTAAATCATCGGCCTTTGAATTCTTAAGTGTTAAGGCAAAATCCAAACCATTAATTCGGTTCATTAAATCTGCTTGGGCAAAACCAATTGTTGCAATTGGATCATTTGGCTTTCGCTTTAACCATGCTTGGTATGCAACTTTGGCTGCAGCATAATCCGCCTTTTCCATCGCAGCATAAGCTGCTTCCTCTTCTGGCTCCATTGGAATTTCAACTGGTTCGGTATTTTCAGGTGCTTTGCCAATTCCTTTGCCGGCAGCAAGTTCTAATAATTTATTAATTACTAAACGAACTTGATCCAGCGGTGGCACCGATTCAAATAATGGAATTATCTGCTCTTGAATAATTGCAATTGCTACCGGCACCGATTGCACCTGTAATGCTTGTGCCACCGCTGCTTCGGTATCAACATTTACTGTGCCAAGCAACCACGCATTTTGGTCGGCATTTTCTAGCTTTCCTAAGATCTCTAAAATCTCTTTTGATTGCGCACTACGTGGTGACCAACATAGCAACACAACTACCTTGTTATTGGATTCCTTAACAAACTCCGCAACTAGATTGCCTTGCGTTACCGCCTTGCCATAAGCCAGCGCACTTTCAGCAGCAGGTGCCTTAAGTGAACTTAGATCAAAGGCATTTCCAAATTTATTGTTTGGCAATCCCGCAAATGGGTTGTTACTCATCGATTAACTAATACTCCTGAATCCATACGGTATGGCAAAACTTTTTCAATGTAATCCTGAGTGGCAAAATCTAGTCCAACATCGCGGCCCAACTTCTCACCTAAGTACCAGCGATTCTCAAGTACCTCATGAAATAACTGCGCCGGTTCCACACGTCCCTTTAAATCATCTGGCACTTGATTTACAACACGACGAAATACATCAGTTAGCCATTGTTTAACTGCAATTGCATGTGGTGTGCTGGGTGGAAACTCGCGAGCTTTATAACGATCATAAGATGCAAGCAAACGCTTTGCTTGTAACTCTTCTGTCTTAAGACCCATTAACTCTTCTAATCTATTTGCGTGATATCTGGCAGCAACTAACTTAGGTTGGAATTTAAGAACTCCCTTTTCACCCTCCGTTGTTACTTCAACCTCCTCCACTGCAAAACCTAAATCTTGTAATGAACGCATTGCCCGTTCTACCGCTTGGCGATCTGATGCATCTAATATCTGTGGCTCTTTTAACATCGCCCAAAGTCGGCGGTATCTTTTAATAACACCTTCACGTGCTCGAACTGGATTCATATCCTCTTGCAATACACCAGCCGAAGCCAAGTCATCTAACTCACCAGCAACATTTACTAATGCCAACTCCAAATCATGCTCGCGCTGGCCATTACTTAAACTCTTTTGAAACTCTCCGGTTTCAGCATCTACTAAATATGCCGCAAAATCATTGGCATCTCTGCGGAACAAAGTGTTTGAAAGTGAACAATCTCCCCACCAAAATCCAAGTAAGTGCATTCTTACCAACAACAATGCCAATGCGTTTGCCATGTTAAACACTTCTGCAGGCGTTACGGTGCCACTTAATATAACTCGATATGGAAGTGAGTAAGGCAGATACTTAGTTACTAATGCCGAAGGTAATTCATTGCCATCTTTATCTAATCTGCCCTCAATTACTGCAACTGGTTCAACACAAGGTGCACCTTTTTGATTTAGCTCGCGCAGCAATGTGTATTCACGATTTGCAAACTCTGAGTTTGTCTCTTTAATTGCAAAGATCTCGCTATTTACCTTTTTAGGATTTGATCTAATTAATCTAACAACGTGGCGAGAAATACCGCGCATCTGCGTTAGTACTTCATCCTCTGGCCACTCTTCTAGTGGCTTCTCCCAAGGCAGTTGTGCAAGGGTGGCGATCTCCTCGCCTAGTCCTTTGATTCGTAAGCCTGCCATGGCCTTATTCTCTCTTATTTATTACTGCTTATCTGCACCGATATTGCTAATTACCCAGTTAAAATTGCGATTATGGCAACATTTAAAAAACCTCGCATATCTGCAAAGTTAAAGAGAACTCGTAAACCTAAAGTGGTGAAGGCCCCAGCCGATTACGGAGTTCGTGGTGCACCAATTAACTCAAATCACCCCTTCTACTTTGGATTTATGGCAACAGCTGGTGCATTGATTGCATTAACAGTTCTGAAAGCACTTGCCTCTGCTAGCCAGGTTTTTGTCTTGATCGTAATCTCATTATTTTTTGCAATCGGTTTAAACCCGGCCGTAAATTACTTTGTGCGCCGCAAGATTAAGCGCGGCTATGCCGTTGGAATTGTGGTTGGCACAGTCTTGATATTTGTTGGTCTATTTATCTGGATCGCCATCCCGCCACTGCTTGATGAAATTAACTCATTTGTTAACAATGCACCGCAGCTGGTAAATGATCTGCGTAATAACTCATTCTTAAATGACCTAAATACTAAGTATGGATTTATTGATTCACTACAGGTAAAAGTCAATGCAATCATTAAAGATGGCGCCTTTGTAATCACCGCCTTTGGCGGCGTTGTTGGTGTTGGCAAAGCGGTTATTTCAGGAGTCGTAGCTGGCTTAACAATTTTGGTTTTAACACTTTACTTCTTATCTTCACTAGATAATGTAGTAAAAATTGGTCTTCGTTTTGTGCCATCTTCTCGTCGTGATCGCGTCACCAAGTTAACAAAAGCGATCATTGATCGCACCGGATCCTTTGTTGGTGGCCAAGCAATCATCGCGGCAATCGCAGCGGTCTTTATTTTGATTATGGGCTTAATTATCAGCATGCCTTATACCGGCCCACTTGCCATGTTTGTTTTGCTCTGTGGCTTTATTCCACTTATCGGTCACTTCATTGGAATGGGTGTTGTAACACTTGTTTCATTAACTGATTCACCAAGAACTGCCATCATTGCACTTGCCTCATACATAATCTATGTACAAGTTGAAAATTATGTAATCACACCAAGAATTATGCGCAGATCACTTTCACTTCCAGGACTTGTCACAATCATTGCTGCATTACTTGGTACTAGCTTGCTTGGCCTAGTTGGCGGTTTGCTGGCCGTACCTATTGCTGCTGCGGTCTTACTTATTCTTGATGAGGTTGTATTTCCAAGAGCGGATAACTCCTAGCTTTTAGCCTCACCAGTCACAGTCACAAGTACATATCTTGATGAAGGTAGGTTCTTCTTTTCATTTCCCTTGCCAACCGCAACCACCTTATTTGTTATTCCAAGTCCTCTAACTA
>WLQA01000044.1 GCA_009698515.1 Actinomycetota bacterium | reverse complement strand
CACCACAAATTGGTTTTGTCTCATCCTTCTTACCAACAGCTGATCGTGATCCAGTTCGTGGCGGATTTTCTTCTTATCCAGAAGTTTTAGATCCGAAATTATTAGTATCAGTATGGAAAGGTGATCTAGGTTTAAATTCCGGAGTTGCACAATCGGTTTATCGAATTGATACCAGCAAGATGGAGCGCATTGGATTAAAAGCATTAGTTTTAAATGAACCATATGATTTTGGTGAGGGCAGCATCACATTTACAGGTTGGAACTCTTGGGTTAATTTACAAATTGTTGATGATCCCGGTAAAGGTTATGCATTGCTTGGTGCAATACTTGCGATACTTGGTTTGTTAACTTCATTGTTTACTAGACAACGAAGAGTTTGGGCGAAGCAAAGCGGACGGAAAACTCAACTTGCTGGCTTAGCTAAAAATGGAATACCGGGATTGCAAGAGGAGATAGCAGAATTAGTAAAGGGAGTAAGTAATGACAAGTAGAAGCGCAGCGCTACTTTCAAATAATTTGGTTTACTCTGCAATGGCTGTTTACGCAATCGCATTTTTTGCACATGCTTTTGAAGTTGCTTGGTCAGTTAAAGCGCCAAGTAAAGGAAAGAAAAAAACTAAATTAGATTTTGCTCGTACTGAAAAATCCGGCCGCATTGCAACAGCCATGATGATTTTGGCCTTCGGATTGTTATTTGCCGGAGTGATCTTTCGCGGAATTTCTGCAAGCCGTGTGCCATGGGGAAATATGTACGAGTTTTCAATTACTGGCGCCTTAGCATTTTCCGGTGCCTACTTATTTGTTTTAAAGAAATACAAATTACGTTGGCTTGGATTGCCGGTTTCGATATCAGTTTTATTAACACTTGGAACCGCAGTAACTATTTTGTACCGACCAAGTGCCCCACTTGTGCCAGCGCTTAAATCTACCTGGCTAGCTATTCATGTTTCTGCCGCAATTATTTCTGGTGGAGTTTTCTTGTTAGCCAACTGCATTGCCGCTACTTATTTAATTATGGATAAGTATGAAAAAGGTAGTGGTCGCCCAGAATGGGCAAAACGTTTACCAACTTTGGAAGTTCTAGATAATCTTTCATATCGATTAGTTGCACTTGTATTTCCACTTTGGACCTTTGCAGTTATCGCTGGTGCAATTTGGGCAGAGTCGGCATGGGGTCGTTATTGGGGATGGGATCCAAAAGAGACTTGGGCATTTATAACTTGGGTGGCATACGCTGCTTACTTACATGCTCGCGTAACTATTGGTTGGCGAGGACGTAAAGCTGCATGGCTTTGTTTATTTGCCGGCTCTACCTTTTTGTTTAATTACATTTACATAAATGTTTGGGGAACAGGTCGCCACACTTACAGCGGACTTTAATTTAAAGTTTACGTAAGAAATCTGGATTGTCATCTGGCGGAATAATCCGTCCAGGACGTTGTCTGCCATTTCCGTTTCGCTTGGGTCTACCAAAGATAAACCAAGCAATCGAGGCAAATGGATCAAGAAGTAGCATTCCCAATATCCAAGCCCATTTTGGACCCTTACGAATCTTCTCTTGTGGTGTCATCGCGCAATCAATAAAGGCATAGATGTCAAAGATGATTATCGCTATTAACACAAACTTGATCATGGATTAATTCTAACTTGTTATAGAAAAAGTGCCAGACCAAGTGTGAAGGACAAGAAAAGTTGTAAGCGCGCTGTGTTTACTAACAACGGGATTAAAGCTTGGCCAGTAGAACCTTGCAAAACAAGACGAGCATTGCGCACCGTTAAAGGAAGCCAAATTAAGGTCAAAAGTGCGTATGAATTAAAGGTATATGCATAAGCAGAAATAACTTGCGCAATTATCAGTAGCCAAACATAAAGGTATCTAGTTTTTGAATCACCAAGGCGAACAGCCAAAGTTTTCTTACCTACCTTTGCATCCAAAGGTAAATCTCGTAGATTGTTTATTACCAAAATTGCACAAGCAAGCGATCCAATTGCAAAAGAGAGAAATACCGATTGGCCACTAATCTCTCCCGTTTGAACATAATAACTTCCAACAGTTGCCACCAAACCAAAAAAGATAAATACCGAAAGCTCGCCAAACCCTAGGTATCCATATGGTTTTTTGCCGCCGGTGTATCCCCAAGCAGCCAATATTGAAATAGCGCCAACTGCGATTAACCAATAAGAGGTTTGTATAGCAAGAAATAAGCCAGCGATGGCAGCAATTGCCAATGAAATGAATGCTGCATTTTTAACAGCTTTAGCAGTTGCTAAACCGCTACCAACTAATCTAATTGGGCCAACCCGATTGTTATCGGTTCCGCGAATGCCATCACTAAAGTCATTTGCGAAATTAACTGCGATTTGCAGTGAAAGCGAAACAGTAAGTGCCAATGTGGCGTTTAGCCAATTAATTTGCGTGGCTAGTGCTGTGCCAACTAAAACTGGTGAGATGGCAGCAGGTAAGGTTTTTATTCTGGCGCCAATTATCCACTTATTCATTTACTTTCCTAACGCTAACTTAATCGCTGCTTTGCGATCTACTTTACCTAATGTGGTTCTTGGAATCTGATTAAAAACAAATATTTCCTTGGGTGAATTGATTCCGATTAATTTTGCCTGCACATCAGAAAGTGAAAGGTTAGTGGTAAGGCCAATGCATAACTTTTCGCCCCACTCTTCATCTGCTATACCAAAGGCTATTACTTCAGTATTTGCAAAGTGCTTTTGAAATAAATCCTCAATTGCGGTTAAGGATATTTTTTCGCCACCAGAATTAATCACATCATCAGCTCTTCCTAAAACCTTTAACTTGCCATCTGTAAATTCACCAATATCACTTGTTTGAAACCAACCATCTGCGGTTAAGTTCTGCCAACTACGTGCATCATTTAAATATGTTGTAGCCATCATGGGACCACTCAACCTAATTAAGCCATCCCTATTTAATTCCACCATTACACCTTCTAATGGTTTTTGGTTATAAATACATCCACCACACATTTCAGTCATGCCGTATGTGGTAACAACCTTCACATGTTTATCAGCTGCACTCTTGCGCATTGACTCTGAAATTGGGCCACCACCTACAAGTACCGCTTCAGCAGCGGTTAAGTGTTCTAGTAATTTTGCATCACTAGTAAGTGCACGATGAAGTTGTGTTGGCACAATTGAAATAAAATCAGCATCAACAAAATCACTTACATTTCTGTTGTCAATTACTTTTGTGCCAAGTGCAGTTGCTCTAGCGATCACATTTAACCCAGCGATATGAGTTGTTGGAATAAGAAGTGACCATGAATCTCCAGGTGTTGCACCTAAGTATTTATGCGCCGCATTTGTAGATGCAATTAATGCCTGTGTTGATATCGCAACTGATTTAGCTTCACCAGTTGATCCGGAAGTATTAACAACAAGTGCGATATTTGAATCAACAAATTTATTTTCGATTTGGGTTGCTGAAAGTGCTGGACCATCGCCGGTAATAGCATCGGCAATTTTTTCTTGCAGCTGTGGGATTGACCACTCAGCGCTGATCGCGATTAATTCTCGCTTTTCAGTTTCTCCCATAATCTGCGTAGGCTATCTCTTATACAAATCTCTAGCCCAACCCAGGGAGTGTAATTTTGAGCAAGCCGATTAAACGTGAGCCAGGCGATCGCACAATTCCTAAATGGGAAGTTGCCGCCGGTGGTGAGAAATTTACCGATGTTATTTATCAAGTTGCAGATGGCATGGCAAAAATTACGATTAATCGTCCTGAGGTGCGCAACGCTTTTCGGCCACAAACATTATTTGAATTAGAAGAGGCATTTAATTTAGCTCGTGATAATGATCAAGTTGGTGTGATTATTTTTACCGGTGCTGGCAGCGAAGCATTTTGTTCTGGTGGCGATATCAATGTTCGCGGTGATGATGGTTATCTAGGAAATGATGCCCTTGGTAAAAAAGGAATTGGCCGACTAAATGTTTTAGATTTACAAGTACAAATTCGCAGAACACCTAAACCTGTTGTTGCCATGGTTGCAGGATGGGCGATTGGTGGCGGACATGTTTTGCATGTGGTTTGTGATTTAACAATTGCGGCAGAGAATGCAAAGTTTGGCCAAACTGGTCCGATGGTTGGATCTTTTGATGGTGGTTATGGCGCCGGATTACTTGCTGCACATGTTGGACAAAAGAAAGCACGTGAAATTTGGTTCTTGTGTCGTCAATATGATGCACAAGAAGCATTGGATATGGGATTAGTAAATGCAGTTGTTCCAGTATCAGAACTCGAAGCTGAAACAGTTTCATGGGCACGAGAAATGTTGCGTCACTCACCAATGGCACTTCGCTTATTAAAGGCGGGATTAAATGCAGCAGATGATGGATTAGCTGGCGTACAACAACTTGCTGGTGATGCCACATTACTTTTCTATTTAACTGAAGAAGGTCAAGAAGGTCGCAATGCTTATAAAGAAAAACGCGAACCTAATTTTGATAAATTCCCTAAACGTCCTTAATTAATGTTGCCAGAATTACTGGAAAGCATGCGCGTAGTTGCGCTTTCTACCAAAACTAATTTCAGAGGTGTAACAACGCGAGAGGTTGCTTTATTTAAAGGCGAAGCTGGCTGGGGAGAGTTTTCACCGTTTCTTGAGTACGGCGCGAAAGAGTGTGTGCCATGGCTTGAAAGTGCAATTGAATCTGCCACCCAACCAACACCTAAATTATTTAGAAATAAGGTAAAGGTAAATGGAACTATCCCAGCAATTACCGATAACGCAGAAATTGAAAGAATAGTAAATTCATTTCCAGGTGTTAATACATTTAAAGTAAAGATAGGCGAAAATCTTGCAGAAGATATTGCTCGTTTAGCAAAGATTAGATCCCTAAAACCAAAGGCAAAATTAAGAGCAGATGTAAATGGCATTTGGGGTTTAGATCAGGCTATTACCAATATCAGAGCAATTTATGAAAATATCGGAGAGTTGGAATACATAGAACAACCATGCCAAACCATCGAAGAACTTCGGGAGTTAAAAAATAAAGTTTTAGTACCGATAAAAATTGCTGGTGATGAAGTTATTCGAAAGGCAGCTGATCCATTCGAGATAGATTTAACTGGCGCTGTTGATATTTTGGTAGTAAAAGTGCAACCACTTGGTGGCATAGCACGAGCACATAAAATTGCAGATCACTTCGGATTGCCGATAGTTGTATCTAGCGCACTTGAAAGCGCCGTTGGTATTAATCATGGATTAAAACTTGCCGCCTCTTTTGAGCATCTAGAGTTTGATTGCGGATTGGGTACTGGCTCTCTTTTAACTGAAAATGTTGCTGACCTACCGATAATCGATGGCGAAATTACGATACAAAATGTCGAACCAGATTTTTCCGGATTAGAGGTATCTCCTGAAAGATACAAATGGTGGAAGAATCGGGTCCTAGAGAGTGCAGAGATGATGAAATGAACGCTTCAACAAAGTTAGCACATTCAATAATTCGGCAATTAATTGAATGTGGCATTAGCGATTTCGTTTTATCACCTGGCTCTAGAAATGCGCCATTATCAATTGCATTACAAGAAGCAGCAGCGAAAAATTTAATTGAGTTGCATGTAAAAATCGATGAACGTGGTGCTGCATTTTTTGCACTTGGTTTAGCAAAAGCTGCAAATAATTATGTTGCTGTGATTTGTACCAGCGGAACCGCGGCAGCTAATTTTCACCCTGCTGCATTAGAAGCCTTTCATTCTCACGGAAAACTTTTAATAATTACAGCAGATCGGCCTGCACAGCTGCGAAAAACTGGGGCCAACCAGACTACAAACCAAGTAAATCTCTATCCAGCTATTCCAACCCATGATTTTTCAGCGCCAATAGAAATTACACATCTACTTAAAGGTGGACCAGTTCATTTAAATCCACAATTTGCCGAGCCATTAATTTCAGATGAGAAAATTGATTGGTTAAGTGGTCTTCATGTAACAACATTAAAAGATGAACCACATTCGCCAGCTAAATTAAATGTTGAATCCGGCGTACTTGTAATTGGTCATGATCGCGGTGGTTTCTCAGCCGCAGAAGTAACATCTTTTGCTAAGAAATTAAAATGGCCCGTTATCGCTGAAGATCCAATTACATTTGCCTTTGCAATTGCCCACGCCAGCCTTTTCTTAGCTGATGAATCGGTACGAAATAAATTAGCCAGTCAGACTGTAATTGTTATCGGTCGTACAACCCTTTCTAGAAGTACAAATGCATTTATTGCGTTGGCTAAGAAATTAATTGTGATTGATCCAAGAGTTTCAAATATCGATTCAAACCGGACTGCTGATCAATTGCTAAAGGCGCTGCCAGTAGATGTAGTTAGTACTGTAAACAGTGATACCAATTGGGCAAGTGCCGCAGAAGCTGCAGCGACCTCCTTAGAAAACATCAGTTGGTCAGAACAACAAGTGATTGTGGAGATTGTGGAATCTTTGCCAGATGAGTCAGCTCTATATGTTGGATCTTCACGACCGATTCGAGATAT
>WLQA01000043.1 GCA_009698515.1 Actinomycetota bacterium | reverse complement strand
TCAGGTACTTGGTTGCGTGACATTTATTTCAGCAGCAGATGCTATTTCAGCTTATTGGAATAGGGATTTAGTAGATCAACTTCCTAAAGGCGCAACGATGTTAGTTGTTGTATTTTCATTGTTGCTTGGGGCACTAATCGGAAATACAATGCGAATCGAAGATAGATTAGAGAATTTTGGAACAAAATTAAGAAATAAATTCGCTCATAAAGGCGAGTCCAATTTTGTGGAAGGGTTTGTATCAGCCTCTTTAATTTTCGCTATTGGCCCGCTGGCAATTCTAGGAAGTATCAGCGACGGCATGAACACCGGAATTGATCAATTAATATTAAAAAGTACGCTCGATTTTTTTGCTGCGATGGCATTTGCCGCAACTCTAGGTTGGGGAGTTGCTGCCTCTGCAATTCCGGTTGGAATTTACCAATTTTTCTGGACAGCAATTGGTTTATTTTTAGGCGCGATTCTCGCCAGTTATCAGATATTAGCCATGACAGCAGTTGGAGGCATTTTATTATTGGGCATCGCTTTGCGATTACTCAAAATTAAACAGATCGCGGTTGGTAACTTACTTCCCGCAATTGCATTAGCACCATTACTTGCTTTACTAGCTCATCAGTTTTAGAAGGTTTTAGCGTCAATCACAAAGCGGTATTTGACATCACTTGCCACTGTTCGGTCATAGGCAGTGTTTATGTAATCTGCTTTGATAACCTCAACATCTGAAACGATTGATTTTTCGCCACAAAAATTAAGCATTTCTTGTAATTGGGCTATTCCGCCGATCATTGATCCTGCTAGAGATCTACGTTGACCAAGTAATGTGCCAGCGTTAATTGCGTAAGGTTTTCCAGGCAAACCAATAACTACTAATGTGCCATCAAGTTTTAACATCTGTAAATAAGGTTCTAAATCAATATCTGCTGAAACTGTATTAAGTAATAAATCATATTGTTTTTCTAGTTTTTTAAGGTTATTGACATCTTTAGTAGAAACGAAATGGTGAGCACCCATCTTTTTTGCATCTGCCTCTTTACTTGGAGAGTGAGAAAAAACAGTAGTTTCGGCCCCTAACGCAGATGCGAACTTGACTCCCATATGGCCCAATCCACCTAAACCGATAATTCCAACTTTTTTGCCAGGTCCAGCCTTCCAGTTTTTAAGTGGTGAGTACAAAGTAATGCCAGCGCACATGAGCGGTGCAACTCCAGCTAGATCTAGATTCTGCGGCACATGTACTGCGTACTCTTCGTTGATTACGAATTTATCTGAGTAACCACCCATTGCAACGGTTTTACCATCCCGCTCGTAGGTGTTGTAAGTGCCAGTCATACCTTCAACGCAGTATTGCTCGAGGCCTTTTTTGCAACTTTCACAATTGCGGCATGAATCTATAAAAACGCCAACGCCAATTAGATCTCCAACTTTAAATTTCGTAACTCCATCAGCAATCGCTGTAACTTTTCCTACAATCTCATGACCTGGCACCATAGGAAATATTGCTGGACCCCATTCTTCGCGGGCCTGATGAATATCGGAGTGACAAATGCCGGCATATGCAATTTCTAGTTCAACATCATGTTTGCGCATCTGGCGACGTTCAAAGACAAAAGTTTCAAGCGGTGCTTTAGCGGCTTTAACTGCGTAACCTTTGGCTAACATTTTATTATCTCCTTAGTTGTTGAACGGTAAAGATTGTTCCGATGCTGGATTGGAAATTCGAGAAGTAACCTTGCGCATGTGATGGCGCCGGCATAAAACCTCATAAGCAATAACGGCATTTGAAGATACATCGCCAACAACTACCTGCTCGCCTTCAGTTACCATCTGGCCATTAATTGTTCGGGCGTTATGAGTGGCCCTAGCGCCGCACCAACATAAGGCTTCTACTTGCAATGTTTGAACACGATCGGCTAGCTCAACTAATCTAGCGCTACCAGGAAAAAGTTTTGTTCGAAAATCTGCCAAAATACCAAATGCATAAACATCGATTCCTAAACCATCAACTATTCGAGCTAGTTGTTCAATTTGTTCTGGTTGATAGAACTGGGCTTCATCGCATATTACAAAATCTATTCGCCCGCCAATTGATAACCGTTCAACCAATAATTTATGGAGATCAAGATCTACATCTACCTCTAATGCTTCTGCTTGCAAACCTAACCGCGATGAAATGATGCCTTTACCGGCACGATCTTTACTTGTGAAAATCACACCCTCGCGACCACGAGATCTATGGTTATGAACAGTTTGCAATGCCAAAGTAGATTTACCGCTATCCATTGTTCCGCAGTAGTAAATTAATTCAGCCATGAGGTTATTCTGCCAACAAAAGGTTGATTTGTAGATCTGGATATGTGGCCAAGATACGTGATTTACCTTCCAATTGCGAAATTTCAAGCAGGAAAGATACTGAGTCAATCTTAAGACCGATTTTTTTAACCAAATTTATGGCTGCAATTGCAGTTCCTCCAGTTGCTAAGACATCATCAATGATCGTTACAGATTTTCCAGCCTCATAAATATCCTGGTGAATTTCTAGGCTGGCGCTGCCGTATTCAAGATCAAATGATTGACTTATAACCTTTCCTGGAAGTTTGCCCGCCTTTCGTATAGGGATAAATCCCTTACCAGTTGCTTGCGCTACGGCTGCTGCAAAAATGAAGCCACGAGATTCAACTCCGGCTATGTAATGAGAGTTCTTGGAAATATCTGAGAGCAAATCTATTACCCTACTGAAATTCGGACCATCAGCAATTAATGGTGTTATATCTTTGAAGGTAATACCTTTAATCGGAAAATCTGCAATATCTCTTATTAAATTGCGATCAAAATTTTCCACATCTTTATCTTAGTAATTGTCTTCGCTTTTGATTGAAATTAAGATCTTTTATTGTGTGTCCGAGAGGGGAGTTGAACCCCTAAGCCCTTTCGGGCACTAACACCTCAAGCTAGCGCGTCTGCCAATTCCGCCACCCGGACTGAAGATTATGCCCAAATCTTAACTTAAAAAGGTGAGTGAAATGGTTGGAAAATGTAGCAGAATAAGCCTATGAGATTAACACCCGAGCAAATAATTGAATTAGAAAATGACACGATAGATCTTTGCCAACAAATGATTCGGATTCCAAGTGTTAATCATGGCGAGGGACGAGGCGATGAAAAGGCGATGGCGGAATTTATTGCCGCTAAATTAGCTGAAGTTGGTATTGAAAGTGAACTGATTGAAACGGCGCCAAATCGAGTAAATGTTGTTGCTAAGGTATCTGGAAGTGACACAACGCGTCCGGGTTTGATAGTTCATGGACACATAGATGTAGTGCCTGTGAATGCCACAGATTGGTCAGTTGATCCATTTAGTGGTGAGATCAAAGATGGCTTTATCTGGGGCCGAGGCGCAGTTGATATGAAAAATATTGATGCAATGATTTTGGCTTCAGTACGCATGTGGCGTAAGACTGGCTATTTACCGCCCCGCAATATTTTGTTGGTTTTCTTCGCGGATGAAGAGGCCTCCGGCACATACGGATCCCGTTGGTTGGTTAAAAATCGACCAGAATTATTTGCAGGTTACTCCGAAGCGGTTTCAGAAGTTGGTGGATTTTCAGTAACGATTACTGGAGATCACCGCTTGTATTTGGTGGAGGCTGCGCAAAAAGGTATTCAATGGTTAAAACTAACTGCCAAGGGAACAGCCGGCCATGGTTCATTTATTAATCCAGATAATGCAATTACCAAAGTGGCCGATGCGGTGGCTCGAATTGGAAATTATGAATGGCCACAATTGGAAACTAAGACAGGTGCGGTGCTATTTAAAAAAATAGCAGAATTAACGGGGGATCCTTATGATCCAACAAATGTTAAACCACTTCTTAAACATTTAGGACCAGCAGTTAAGATGATCGGTGCAACAATTCAGAACACTGCCAATCCAACGATGCTAGAGGCTGGTTATAAAGCTAATGTAATTCCGCAAACTGCCAGCGCTGTGATAGATGGCAGATTTCTTCCAGGTTTTGAAGCCGACCTGCATGAGACGATTAAACGCTTAGCTGGAGATGAGATAGAGGTTGAGTTTGTAGCTAGAGACATCGCACTTGAAGTTGAATTTACTGGCCCACTTGTCAAAGCAATGTGCGATGCAATTACCGGCGAAGATCCAGAAGGAATTCCAGTACCTTATTTAATGAGCGGTGGTACAGATAATAAAGCGTTAAGTGAATTGGGAATTATTGGATATGGATTTAGTCCGCTGAAGTTACCAAAAGAGTTAGATTTCTTCGCATTATTTCACGGAGTGGATGAAAGAGTCCCAGTTGATGGTTTGAAATTCGGTGCCAGAGTTATGTATGAATTTTTAGAGAATGTATAACTAGAGCGAAATTTCATTTAAAGCTAATCGAACTTGCTCTGGCAAAGTTATTTGTTCTACCGTTAAAATGCCACGAAGTTGTGCGCCAGTTCGAGCGCCAATTAAAGTGCTGGTTACTCCTGGTGCATCTCTTACCCAAGATAGAGCAACTTCTAGCGGTGAAAAACCTAAACCATCTGCTGCGACGCAAACCGCTTCCACAATTTTCTTAGCTTCAGCACTGAAGTAAGGTTCAACGAAATTTGCAAAGTGCGGACTGGCTCCTCTTGAGTCTGAAGGAACACCATTTCGATACTTTCCAGTCAACACACCACGACCTAATGGCGACCAGGCAAAGAAGCCAACCTCCATTGAAAGTGCAGCGGGAAGGATTTCTTCTTCTACTTTGCGATTTAAAAGAGAGTACTCATTTTGAACTGAAGTGATTGCAGCTTTACCAAAAATAGGATTTTGCAATGTTGCCGATCTTGCCAATTGCCAGCCATTAAAATTACATAAGCCGACATATCTTGCTTTACCAGATGAAACCGCGTAATCCAGAGCAGATAAAGATTCCTCTAACGGAGTTAATTTATCCCAAGTATGTATTTGCCAGATATCGATATGTTCTACGCCTAGACGTTGTAATGATCTGTCTAAATCTGCGATCAATTCATTTCGGGAATTGGAAATTTTGCGTACGCCATCTGTTACCGAAATTCCAGCTTTTGTTGCGATGATGGCATCATCTCTTTTTATTAAGGTGCCTATAAAACCACCAAGAACTCGTTCCGCATCACCGTCACCGTAAACGGCGGCGGTATCAATCAGGTTGCCGCCATTTTCTATGAAATATTGAAGCTGTTGCGCTGCTTCATTTTCATCGGTATCTCGACCCCAGGTCATAGTGCCAAGGCCAAGGCGGGAAATTTCTAACCCTCCGAGTCTGCGATGTTCCATGGCGGGCACCCTAGCAACTCAAGATAGAAATAATCAGTAACCTTGCCAAATGCCTTTGATTTATTTAATGCGCCATGCCGAATCGCAAGCAAACAAAGCAGGCGTATTGGCTGGGCGAGATGATGCAGTTTCCCTTACAAGTAAAGGTTTTAAAGACAGTAAGCAAGCGGTTAAACATTTGCGAAAATTGGAAATCTCCCAGATCTACTCATCGCCCATTAAACGGTGCTTGCAAACTGTTTCACCATTCGCCAAAGAGGTAGGAATAACGCCCTCGATAGATAATTCATTGATTGAAATGGATTTCGGTACTTGGTCTGGCAAGAAATTAAGTGAACTGAGTAAAACCAAAGAATGGCGAAAGATTCAAGATAACCCAGCGGCATTTCGGTTTCCCGAAGGAGAGAGCTTTAAAGAAATGCACTTACGTGTTGAAAAATTTCTTAAGCGAGTTTCAAGGGGAAAAAAACCGATATTGGTGGTCTCTCATGGAGATGTAATCAAGATGATCATTTGTTGCTGCCTTGATTTGTCGATCAATCAATTCCAGAGAATTGTTATCACGCCGGCATCCTTATCCATTATTGAATACACCCCTAAATCAAAAGCCTTATTGCAAAGTAACATGAAATTATCAAAGGGAAATTTCAAGGATAAAGCTACAAAATTCTTATTAGGTGGAGAAAATGCCTAGAGTTGTTTACCGACATGAACCGGCCGATCGTTTCATTGTGAGTGCGATTGGGCAACCAGGCCAGCGCGAGTTCTTCATTCAAGTGCGTTCGGCTGAAGGTATAAATACCATCGGCGTAGAAAAAGAACAGGTACGCGCGTTAATCATTCGATTGGAAGAGTTAGTAACTGATTTAAGGCGAAGTGGCCAGATATCTAAAGAAAGTGGGAGAGGAAATCTTGTAATAGATAATGATCCATTGGAGTTGCCAATCGAAAGTGATTTTGATGTCGGAGTTATTGGTATCAATTGGATAAACAATCAGATAGAAATAGTATTTCAAGCAATTTCAAGTCAAGATGAGATTCTCCTTGATGACTTTGACGCCGGGCCAGATCAGATAATTATTAAGTGCGAAATTGGTTTAGCAATGGCCTTTTGTACGCGCGGTAAAAATTTAATTGCATCAGGCAGATCAGCCTGCCCATTCTGCGGGCTGCCCATAAATATGGATGGACACCTTTGTCCCAGAGCCAATGGATATCGAAGATAGCTCTTATGCCTAATATTGAATTAGATGAAATAGTTGTGACTGGTCGATTAGTTGACGCCTCTAATGCAACTTTATTTGGCAATTTAATTACAGATGAAGAGTTCAAAGTTATATATAAACCAATTGCCGGGGAGCGACCTTTGTGGGATTTTCC
>WLQA01000042.1 GCA_009698515.1 Actinomycetota bacterium | reverse complement strand
GGCTCTGGTGCCTCCTTAACTTGTGTTTGCAGCTCATGCATACAACAAGGAGCCACCATTATTACCTGCGCTGCATTATCAACCGCCCAGGCAATTGCATCATCTGTTGCGGTATCACATGCATGCAGTGCGATTGCAATATCAACTTTTTGCGCTGGAGTATCTGCAATCTTCGCCGCCAAAAATTTAGCATCTACCTTTAACTTTGCCGCAACCTTCTCATTGTGATCCTTTGAATCAACTCGCTCATCTACACCTAAAACTGAAACATTTTTGTACTTGTCTTTGAAGTACTCCTGCACACCAAAGGTTAAATAGGCATGACCGCAACCTAAATCAACTATCGACAAGGAATCTTGATCTTTGACCTCATCCTCTATTGTGGGAATAAGTAACCTTAAGAACTCCTCAACCTGTTTGTACTTATCCATCTTGGTTGGCTTAATTCGCCCTAACACATCACTCATCTCAAGTGCCTTAAAGATTGGGTTGTTCTCTGCCAGCAATCGCTGCTTTATGCGATCATGATTTAACACTCGCTCTAGCTTTACCTTGCCAATTGCAACAAGTGCTTCATCTTTTTTACTTACTCGAATTGAATAACTCTCACTTGTTGTATCAGCCTGTAAATTGGCAAAGCCACTTGCCAACATTGGCCCGAAATCAAAATCTAGCTCAACATTTTTTGTAGTTGCCTGCCGTTCATCACTGCTAATAATTTGTAATTTAATCTCATCTTTAATCATTACCGGTTTGATATCTACTCGCTCAAAGCCTGGCTGCATATTTCGGCGCCTGCCAGATAAAACTGCACGCACAAAATCATCTTGTTTAATGCGTTTACTTAACTCAGTAATTCCTAAAGCTAATTCAATCTTCATGCGCGCGGATGTGCTTGCTTGTAAGCAGATTGCAAACGCTCAGGAGAAACATGGGTATAGATCTGCGTTGTTGCAAGAGATGCATGACCCAAGATCTCTTGCACTGTTCGAAGATCAGCGCCACCTTCTAATAAATGTGTTGCCGCACTATGCCTGAGTCCATGTGGTCCCATCGTGGCACCAACTGCTTTCATCGCTTCATAGACAACCTCGCGCACAGTGCGCTGATCAATTCTCTTACCACGCGAACCTAAAAACACCGCATCTGCTGATTTGTTATTTAAAAACTCACTACGGCCATTACTTAAGTAATTTTGAAGCGCCTTCATAGCCGGAATTCCAAGTGGCACAACTCTTTGTCGATCACCTTTACCAATCACACTTAAAGTATTTCTTGATGCATCAATATCGCCAAGATTTAAACCGCATAACTCGGAAACACGAATCCCAGATGCGTATAAAACTTCCAGCATTGCTAGATCTCTTAGGTTAACCGCGCTTACCTCTTCCCCTGCCTTAACCTCAAGTGCTTTTAATATTTGCGCAGCCTCATCAACATCTAAAATTTCTGGCAGTGTGCGATGTGCTTTTGGAATTGAAAGATTGGCGCCTAGATCACTAGTTAACCAACCATTACTTGCCGCCCAATTTGTAAAAGCGCGAATTGAAACAATTCTTCTAGTTAATGTGCTTCGAGCAACTCCGGTGGTTTGTAGGTTTGCTAGCCAAGATCTGATGTGTTCAATTGTTAAATCTTTAAACTCTAAAACCTTTAGTTTCTCCATATGAGCCAGGAATGACTCTAAATCTCCAACATAACCACGAATTGAGTTATCAGATAAATTTCTAACCATCGCAAGATGCTCTTCATACTGAGCGATTAATTGCGTGGACATAAGGCTTGAGATTACTCGGGTTTACGGCCTTGTCTTAGTAAGCCATAGGTAACTGCATCATTTAATGCCATCGCAGATGCGGCAATAATGTTTTCATGAACACCAACTGTGCTCCACTCACCCGCGCCATCACTGGTCTCAACTAATACTCGGGTAACCGCGCCAGTTCCTAGGCGACCTTCCAAGATACGAACTTTGTAATCTGTAAGTTCTAACTTTGATAGTTCTGGATAAAACTTTTCTAAACCACTGCGAAGTGCGGTATCAATTGCGTTAACTGGACCATTTCCTGAACCAGAAGATGAGATCTCTTCACCATTTGCTTTTAATTTAAGTGTTGCCTTTGAAGTTACTTTGCCAGATTCATCTTGGTGAACAGTGGTTTGCCAATCTTCAATTGTGAAAAATGTTGGGCGCTTGCCAGCAACTTCTGTGCGAAGAAGTAAATCAAAGGACGCATCCGCTGCTTCAAAGGTAAAGCCTTTACCCTCTAACTCTTTTACCTTATCTACTACACGCGAAATTAATTCTTTATTGCCACCTAAATCAATTCCTAACTCCTGTGACTTTAATTCAATTGAAGCCCGGCCAGCCATCTCAGAGACCAACATTCGCATGTCATTGCCAACTGCTTCTGGTGACTCATGTTGATACATCATGGGATCTACTTTGATGGCAGATGCATGTAATCCTGCTTTATGAGCAAAGGCAGAAACTCCAACATATGGCTGGCGCGCACTTGGCGCCACATTGGTAATTTCAGCAACTGCGTGAGAGATCCGAAATGCCTCTTGTAGTTTGCCAGTTGGTAAAACTAATTTTTCTTTCTTTAGCTCTAGATTTGCAATGATGTTAACCAAATCAGCATTACCGGTTCGCTCACCATAACCATTTAATGTTCCCTGCACATGTGTGACACCAGCAGCAACAGCAGCAAGTGAGTTAGCAACTGCGCAACCTGTGTCATTGTGACAATGGATTCCAAGACGAGCCTTTGAAGCAGTTAGTACTTCATGCACAATATTTGAAAGTTCATCAGGAAGCATGCCGCCATTGGTATCGCAAAGTGCAACTACATCGGCGCCTGCTTCAACAGCGGTGCGAACTACCTCTAATGCATAAGCTTTATTTGAAATGTAACCATCAAAGAAATGTTCTGCATCTAGGAATACGCGCTGTCCCCCAGCCTTTAAGAATTCAATTGAATCCTTAATCATTGCTAGGTTTTCATCTAAATGTGTTTTAAGTGCAAGATCAACATGGCGATCATGGCTTTTAGCAACAAGTGTTACAGCTGCAGCCCGTGAATCTTGAAGTGCACGAAGTAGAACATCATCTGCTGCTTTCACGCCTGGTCTGCGAGTTGCACCAAATGCTACAAATGTTGCATTCTTAAGTTTTAACTCAGTTTGCGCCAACTTAAAAAATTCAGTGTCCTTTGGGTTTGCTCCTGGCCAGCCACCTTCAATAAAACCAACACCTAAATCATCTAGATGACGGGCGATAGTTAATTTGTCGTGAACAGAGAGATTTAAACCCTCTTGTTGGGCGCCATCACGAAGGGTGGTGTCGTAGATATGAAAGGAATCATTTACTGGCATTAGATAACTTTCTTATTCCAGCCATGCTTATCAGCAATTGTTCCATGTTGAATTCCAAGTAATGTTTGGCGAATTTGATTTGTAATCGGACCAGGTTTTCCATCACCAGTTACCCATGTGCCCTGCGCAGATTTAGCAGTTCCAACAGCAGATACAACAGCTGCTGTTCCACAGGCAAAGATTTCAGAGATCTCACCTGATTTAACGCCATCGCGCCAATCATCCATTGAAATCATTACCTCTTCAGTTTGATATCCAAGATCGGCAGCTACTGCCAAAATTGAATCGCGAGTAATTCCAGGAAGTAATGTGCCAGTTAATTTTGGCGTGACGATCTTGGCATCACTGCCTTTACCTTTTACAAAGTAAAGATTCATGCCACCCATCTCTTCAATCCACTTACGCTCTTTGGCATCGATCCAAACAACTTGATCGCATCCTTCAGCCGCTGCTTGTTTTTGTGCAACTAAAGATGCTGCATAGTTTCCACCACACTTTGCCTCACCAGTTCCACCAATTGCAGCACGTACATACTCAGTTGAAATCCAAACAGTTACAGCATTTGCGGCATTGAAGTAAGCAGCAGCAGGTGTAGCAATTAAAATATATGTAGCTTTATTTGATGGTCTAACACCTAATCCAACCTCGGTTGCAATCATAAATGGGCGAATATAAAGGGATTCACCAACATTTTTTGGCACCCAATTCTTATCTGCCTTTACTAATGCTTCAACTGTTTCAACAAAGAAATCAACTGGCATCTCAGGAAGTGCAATACGTGCTGCTGATTTTGCAAAACGTTTTGCATTTGCATCTGGTCTAAATAAAGAGATTCCACCATCAGGTTGGATGTATGCCTTCATACCTTCAAAGATCTCTTGGCCGTAATGAAAAACCATTGTTGCAGGATCTAGTGATAACGGTGCATAAGCTTGTAACTGCGCATCTGACCAACCAGTTGCTTCATTCCACTCTGCAATCACCATGTGATCGGTGTAGTACTTACCAAAACCAGGGGCAGCTAATTTTTCATTGCGGTCTTTATCAGAAACTGGATTAGTAGATGGAGTGCTTATTACCTTCATGCAACTGCCTTTGCTAATGCATCGCCAATTTCTGCAGTTGAACGCTTCTTATCACCACGTGCAAGTAGATCTGCAGCAACTGCTGCCTCTACATCTGCTGCTGCCTTTGCCTCACCCAAGTGATTTAACATCATGGCAACTGATAAAACTGTTGCAGTTGGATCAGCTAAATTCTTACCAGCAATATCAGGTGCGCTGCCATGGACTGGTTCAAACATCGATGGGTAGGCACCAGTTGGATTTATGTTGCCACTTGCGGCAAGTCCAATTCCGCCACAAATAGCAGCTGCAATATCAGTAATGATGTCACCAAATAAGTTATCGGTAACTACCACATCAAAGCGCTCTGGGTTGGTTACAAAAAACATGGACGCAGCATCCACATGCAGGTAATCAGTTGTGATCTCTGGAAACTCTTTGGCAATCTCATTAAATACGCGGGTCCAAAGTCCACCGGCGCGAGTTAATACATTGTTCTTATGAACCAAGGTTAATTTCTTGCGTGGTCGAGCTTGTGCGCGATTGAATGCGTCGCGAATTACTCGCTCAACACCTTTGTAAGTATTAATTGATTCTTCAATCGCCAGCTCTGTTTTAGTGCCCTCATCTTTAATAGAGCCGGCACCAACATATAAACCTTCTGTGCCTTCACGAACTACAACAAAATCAATACCTTTGTTATTGGTAATAGGTGAGGTAACACCAGGAAATAACTTTGCGGGGCGAAGATTTATGTAATGCTCAAAGGCAAAGCGAAGCTTTAGTAATAAACCGCGCTCAAGCACGCCACTTGGCACGGAGGGATCTCCAACTGCGCCAAGCAAAATAACATCAGCCTTTGCTAGCTCTGCCATTACTGAATCAGGAAGTGTTTCACCAGTTTTGTGCCAGTACTTAGCACCTAATTCATAAGGAGTTTTATTAAAGGTTAGATCATATTTTTTAGATACTGCATCTAAGACTTTTAATCCCTCATTAACTACCTCAGGACCAATGCCATCGCCGGCGATTACCGCTAAATTAAATGATTTCACTCTGTCACCAGATTTACATAGCGAACCATGGCTGCGCCAGTCTCTTTGGCAATTACATCAAGTAGATCATTTGGAATTACTGAATCAACAGTCAATGCCATTAGCGCTTGGCCACCAACATCAGTACGTGCTACCTGCATATCGGCAATATTGATCTTTAACTTACCAAGTGAATTTCCAACAACGCCAACTACGCCAGGAACATCTTGGTAGCGCAGGAATAGCAGATTATTAGTTGGCTTTAAATCAAGATCTAATTGATCAACTGCCACAATCTTTTCAACTTGGCGAATACCCATCAATGTGCCACTTACAAATACCTTGGTGCCATCAGCACATGCAGCGCGAACTGAAACTAAGTTGCGATGATCTGGTGAATCTGGATCAGTTGTTACAGCTGAAGTTAAGCCACGCTCGGTTGCCAGGTTTGGCGCATTTACATAAGTAACATCTTCGGCGCCCATCGCAATTAATGCACCTTTTAATGCACTAGTTGATAGAACTGAAACATCATGTACTGAAATTTCACCGCGAACTTCAACATCAATTGAGGCAACTTGTTCACCGGCTAGTGCGGTTGCAACTTGTGCTAATTTTTCAACAAGTGGAAGTGCTGGGCGAACTGCTTGATCAATTGCGCCACCTTTAACATTTACCGCATCTGGTACTAACTCACCAGATAATGCTTTGCGAACAGATACAGCAACTGCGATACCAGCACGCTCTTGCGCCTCATCAGTTGATGCGCCTAAGTGTGGTGTTGCAACAACATTATCTAATTCAAATAATGGTGAATCAGTACATGGCTCTGTTGCAAAAACATCAAGGCCAGCGCCACCTACTCGACCCTCCTTTAATGCTTCATAAAGTGCTGCTTCATCTAATACGCCACCACGTGCTGCATTAATAATGCGCACCGTTGGCTTTACCTTCTTTAATGCATCTGTACCAATTAAATTTGCAGTCTCTTTTGTCTTTGGCAGGTGAATAGTGATGAAATCAGAGATCTTAAGTAGTTCATCTAATTCCACTAAACGCACATTTAATTGCGCAGCACGTGCTGGTTGTAGATATGGATCGTAGGCAACTACATCCATACCAAATGCCTGCATGCGAGCTGTAACTAATTGACCAATACGACCAAAGCCAACAATTCCTAATGTTTTTTCAAATAACTCGGCACCGGTGTATTTAGAACGAGCCCACTTGCCATTACGAAGCGCGGCATGTGCTGGAGAAATAAAACGAGCAGATGCCATTAACAATCCGATTGCTAATTCAGCAGCGCTCACGATAT
>WLQA01000041.1 GCA_009698515.1 Actinomycetota bacterium | reverse complement strand
CAAATTTCCTCACCAGTTGTTTTGCGGTGAATAGCAGGGCCTGCCTCGTTTTCAAATTGGCGAACAAGTACTGCACCTGATTTACCAAGCTCCTCTGCTTTAGCAACTGCGCCCTTCATTCCTTCAGCAGCTGGTGTTAAAACTAATTCAGCGCCGTATGCCTTAATTAATTTACGTCGTTCTTTAGAAACTGACTCTGGCATTGTCAGAATTGTTTTGTATCCGCGAGCTGCGCCAACCATTGCCAGTGCAATTCCAGTGTTTCCAGATGTTGCCTCCACAATTGTGCCGCCTGGTTTTAAGGCGCCACTTTTTTCAGCAGCATCAACCATGGCAATACCTAGGCGATCTTTAACAGTTGCAGATGGGTTGTAAAACTCAAGCTTGGCAAAGACATTTGCTGCTGCCCCATCCATAATTTTATTTATTCGAACTAGCGGGGTATTTCCATAGACCTCAGTAATATCGTTGTAAATCTTCATAATTTCTCCTTGTTAAAAGTTGATTAAATTGAGTAAAAAAATAAAAGGTAAAGCCGAAAGAAATAAATTAAATTAGCAACTGCAAGATGTTGCAAGACCAAAATCAATTACCCGGCGGCGGGTAAACAGCCAATCTCCGATTGATTTGATCATGGGCTAAATCTAAAGTACTTAATACTTTGATGCTAATTGCAAATAGTTTGCGTGTTCTATCGCAAGCGTAATAAGAAAGTTAAGACTCTTTCCAATGTGATGTAATCGGCAATCTGCGGTCTTTGCCAAAGGCTTTGCCAGAGATTTTGGTACCAGGTGGATATTGCCGGCGCTTATATTCGGCGCGATCTACCAACTGCACAACCCGATCAACAAGTGCGGCATCAAAACCGGCGGCAATTGCGCCAGGTCGGCCACCATCTTGATCAATATAAATATGTAGTAACTGATCTAATACTTTGTAATCTGGAAGTGAATCAGAATCTTTTTGGCCAGGGCGAAGTTCAGCACTTGGCTCTTTCAAAATTGAATTAGCTGGAATTGGTGGAGTCTGCCCATTTTTAACGGCAAGCTCATTGCGCCACTTGGCTAGATCCCAAACCTGCGTTTTATACAGATCTTTAATTGGTGCATAACCACCAACTGCATCACCATAAAGAGTTGAGTACCCAACTGCTAACTCTGATTTATTACCAGTTGCTAAAACTAAATGTCCCTCTTGATTAGATAAGCCCATCAAGGTGGTGCCGCGAACTCGTGCTTGCACATTTTCCTCGGCTAAACCAGATAGCCCAAGATTGCTAATAAATGATTGCACCATTGGCTCGATCTCAATGATTCGATACTTAACACCAGTGTTAATTGCTAATTGCTTGGCATCTGCCAATGAGTGCTCAGATGAGTACTTACTTGGTAGGGCAATGCCATGTACTCGATCAGCACCTATGGCATCTGCTGCAATAGCTGCAACAACTGCTGAATCAATGCCACCTGATAAACCTAAAACTACTGATGGGAATTTATTTTTAATTACATAATCGCGAAGACCAACCACCATCGCCTGCCAAATCTCGGCTAGATCATCTAGTCGTGGGGCAACGCCGGCGATTAATTTTTTGTACTTCAAGATAGGTGGCTCAGAGATTATTAGATCAGGATCACTGCTGGTTAATTTCACATCCAGATCAATCACCATTAAGCCCTCTTCAAATTGTGGGGCGCGGGCAATTACGGAGCCATCTGTATCTACAACAATTGTGTCGCCATCAAAAACTAAATCATCTTGTCCGCCAGTCATATTTACATATGCCAACGGTGCGCTAATTTGTTGCGCCCGGCGCTGCACTAACGCCAATCGCACATCATCTTTATTTGCTTCAAATGGACTGCCATTTGGCACCAAGAACAAACCAATATTTCGCTTGGCCAGTTCAGCAACTGGACCGCCCTCTTGCCAGATATCTTCACAAATTGCGATACCGATATCTACGCCAACTACTCGAATTACTAGAGAGTGGTTGCCGGCTTTAAAATTTCGAAACTCATCAAAGACGCCGTAATTAGGCAGGTGATGCTTTATATATGTGGCAACGATTGCGCCACGGTGAATTACCGCCACACAGTTTTGCGGCTCACTCTTATCGCTCTCGCCCAGGTAGCCAACTAATAATGTTAAATCCCCATTACCTTCATCATTTATCCGCTTTGCTAATTGATTAACTGCATTAATCGATGCACTGCGAAATGAGGCACGGGTTGCCAAATCTTCAACTGTATAGCCGGTCAAAATCATCTCTGGATAAACCACTACAACCGCACCAGCATTTGCCGCATCAAAGGCGTACTTCGAAACTAGGTCAGCATTAGCTGCCAGATCACCAACTGTTGGATTGATCTGTGCGAGCGCTATTCGGATCTGGCCCATCTTCACTTTTCAAGAGTACCTCAGCTTTTCTGAAGGTGGCACTGAATATCTGAAGGTGGCACTGAATAAGGATTGTGAAGTAAAGTTGGCATACCCAATCCGACAGGGACCATAACTTCGACAGAGTTGAAGCGGCCTTGATCGAAAGAAGGATCTAAATGAGCAACGCAGTAACTTCGCGTATTTCTATTTCAACTCTTGCTGCCAAGAAAAAAGCTGGTCAAAGGTGGGCGATGCTTACTTGTTATGAACAGATGACCGCAGCCATCTTTGATGCCGCAGATATTGATGTTCTCTTAGTTGGCGATAGCGCCGGCAATAACTTCCTTGGTGAAGAGAACACAATTCCGGTAACAGTAGATGAGTTAATTCCGATGGCGCGGGCGGTTGTTAAATCCTCACAAAAAAGCATGGTGGTTGGTGATCTGCCATTTGGCTCTTATGAATCATCTGCCGAACAAGCACTTGCTACAGGTATTCGCTTCTTTAAAGAGGCAAAGGTGCAGGCGGTTAAATTAGAAGGTGGCGCCAAGGTTGTGCCACAAATAGAAAAATTAATTGCAGCAGGTATTCCAGTAATGGGCCATCTTGGTCTTACCCCACAATCTGTGCACGCACTTGGCGGCTTTAAAGTGCAAGGCCGAGGCGATGATGCCGAGCGAATTAAGGCAGATGCTCGGGCACTGCAAAAAGCGGGAGTCTTTGCAATAGTTCTCGAGTTAATCCCCGCCCAATTAGCTGCTGAAATAACCGCTGAACTTTCTATTCCAACCATTGGCATTGGCGCCGGCGTTAATTGCGATGCCCAAGTTTTGGTTTGGACTGATCTAATGGGCATTACCGAAAATGCACCAAAGTTGGCAAAGGCTTATCGAAATCTTAGAAAAGAGATGACAGATGCGGCTAAAGAGTTTGCCGCCGATGTGGCAGCGGGTAGATTTCCCACCGAGGAGCAATCCTTTAAATAATTAGTAAGGGAGAGCTCGTGAAGTTAAATATCGCAATCGACTTCACTCCCCTTAAGAAGTATCCAGATTTTCGATTGCTCTGGGGATCAGGATTGATCTCCTACTTCGGCTCGATGATCACATATGTCTCGATGCCATTTCAGATTAAGCAATTAACCGACTCTTACTTAGCTGTTGGTTTGATGGGGCTAGTTGAGATTGTTCCCCTGATTCTCTTTGGACTCTACGGCGGAGTCTTGGCCGATCATGTGGACCGAAAGAAAATGATTTGGGCTACTGAGTTTGCCGCCCTGGCATTAACCTCGATTTTATTAATCAACTCTTTAATCCCAAATCCCAAGCTTTGGGTTTTGTATTTAGTTGGCGGTTTGTTTGCAGCAGTAGATGGCTTACAACGGCCAAGTGCTGATGCGATTTTGCCAAGATTAGTTAGCCATGATGATCTGCCATCGGCAAGTGCGTTAATGAGTTTGCGTTGGCAGTTTGGGGTAATCACTGGGCCGGCACTTGCTGGAGTTTTAATTGCAACCGCTGGTGTTAAGGCAGGTTTTACCGTTGATGTAATTACCTATGTTTTATCTTTAATTTTGCTGGCACGAGTAGGTTCGGTAAAGCCAAATAAACAGAGTGAAAAACCCACTATTTCCAGCGTGGTAGATGGTCTGAAATACGCCACTAGTCGCAAGGATTTAATGGGTACTTACCTAGTTGATTTAGCTGCCATGTTTTTTGCAATGCCAAATGCACTCTTTCCATTTTGGGCTGAGAAATTAAATGCCACTTGGGCACTTGGTTTGTTTTATGCCGCCGGAACAGTTGGTGCTTTCACCATTACATTCACAAGTGGTTGGATTAGAAATTACACCCGCCATGGTTATGCCGTAATGATGGCCGCACTAGGTTGGGGAATTGCCATAACTTTGGCCGGGGTGGTTAACTCACTTTGGTTGGTACTTTTATTTTTGGCATTAGCCGGGGCGTCAGATCAGATTTCTGCATTATTTAGATCTGCAATCTGGAATCAATCCATCGCCGATGATTTCCGGGGCAGATTGGCCAGTATCGAATTACTTTCCTATTCAGTTGGCCCACTTGGCGGGCAAACCCGCGCCGGATTGGTTGCAGAACGCACCTCACTGCGCACTTCGGTGATTAGTGGCGGCCTACTTTGCATTGGATTTGTCACAATTTTCTCGGCGATGCTGCCGGAATTTCGAAAATATGACAGCAAAACCAATAAATTTGCGGTTTCGGAAGCCAAAAAGCGAAAAAATTCGCAAAATTAATTAACTCACCAGTATTTTTTCCAAAAAAACGGAAAAATTACGGATTTTTTTCCAAATTTAGATATTTTTTCTGAAATTTTTCCTAATTTTCTTAATTTTTTAATCCAAAATGCACAAAAATTAATAAAAATAATGTTGCGACACGCCCCTTATTTATCTACCAAAAAGTGGAAAGTTTTGCCGTTTAGTGCCACGCTTATCCACGAAACAGGTTCGGTGACGGATCGAACCACTTTGATAGGAGATCTACGTGGCTGCAAAGCGTCGTAAGAAAGCTGCTGCTAAGGCAGCACCAAAGCGTCGTCGTAAGAAGGCAGCAGCTAAGGCTGCTCCAAAGCGTCGTCGTAAGAAAGCTGCAAAGAAGGCTGCTCCAAAGCGTCGTCGTAAGAAGGCTGCTAAGAAAGCTGCACCAAAGCGTCGTCGTAAGAAAGCTGCTGCTAAAGCTGCTCCAAAGCGTCGTCGTCGTAAGAAGGCTGCTGCTAAGTAAGTTAATTTACTTAAAAAAACCCGCTGCGAAAGTAGCGGGTTTTTTTATTTGAAAACTATTTATCCTCTGAAATATATTGACCACGAAGCTCTTTAGTAACTCGGTCAAAAATACGGCTTATATCCTCTTGATCCTTAACAGTTAAATGATCTAGCAATCGCGAGCGCACCGATGAAACATGATCTGGCGCTGCCTTTGCAATTGCCTTAAATCCCTTATCGGTCATCACTGCAAAATAACCCCTTTTATCATCCGGGCAATCCTCGCGTTTTACCCAGCCCGCTTTCTCCATCACCTTCATGCGATGAGAAAGCCGTGATTTTGAAACCATAGCAAGTTCAGCTAATTCACTCATTCGCATTCTGCGTCCTGGTGCATCTGAGAGCAATGCTAAAACTTCATAATCTGGCATTGATAAATCATGTTGATCTAAATCAAAATCTAAGGCATCTAATAATCGGCGGGATGCGATGATGTAGGAACGCCAGGCTTTCATCTCTCGGGGATTTAACCAATTAGGAGTCTTTGCCATTTGCTTAGTTTACTTGAACTTTCAACTACTTGATACTTAAACCCTTTTAAACCTTTTTCTATCTGGAAAAGATAGGCTAACCCCATGAGTTTAAAGAGTGGCCTTGACCTTTCACATATCAATTCCAGTGTTCGTCCGCAGGATGATTTATTTAGATTTATGAATGGCAAGTGGCTGGATGAATCACAGATCCCAGCCGACCGCGCAAGTGATGGTGCTTTCTATTGGTTGTATGAACAAGCTGAAAAGCAGGTTCGCCAAATCATTGAGGAACAAGGGGCCAGCAAATCTGCCGTTGGTTCAATCGCGCAGAAAATTGGCGATCTATACAACTCATTTATGGATGAAGCCCGTGCCAATGAATTAGGCACAAAGCCGATCGCCGCCGAGCTTGCCCGGGCGCAAAGCTTTAAAGATGCAAAGGAGTTTCATCAATTACTTGGTGAATTAGAGGCCCGTGGTTTGGGTGGATTGTTTTATGCATATGTAACAACTGATCACATGGATAGCACGCAAAACATTGTGTACTTGGGCCAATCTGGCCTCTCTCTGCCCGATGAGGCGTATTACCGCGAAGATACATATGAACAGATCCGCAGCGCTTTCACCGCCCATATTGCAAAGATGTACGAACTTGCCGGCCTTGCTAATGGTCAAGCCGCAGCTAAATTGATTTTGGAGTTAGAAACAGAGATTGCAGCTAGCCATTGGGATCAAGTTAAAGATCGCGATGCCACCCTTACCTACAACAAGAAATCATTCACCGACCTGAAAACAATTACCACCCACTTTGATTGGCCAACTTGGATTGCATCTAGTGCCACTCCAGAACATGTTCTAGAAAATGTGATCATTCGCCAGCCTTCCTACTTTGAAGGCTTATCTAAAATTCTCGGAAAGTTTGAGCTTGCTAAGTGGCAGGCCTGGCTCACCTGGCACATTCTCTCCTCCTCCGCCCCTTACCTAAACAATGAGATCGTTCAAGAAAACTTTAATTTCTACGGCACCACCCTCTCTGGAATTCCGCAATTAAAGGATCGCTGGAAGCGTGGTGTTGGTTTAGTTGAGGGCGCTCTTGGTGAAGCGGTTGGCCAGATTTATGTTGCTAAGTACTTTCCGAAAAAAGCTAAGCAGCGGATGGTGGATTTAGTTAAGAATTTAATTGAGGCCTACCGAATAGATATTGCTGCCCTGGATT
>WLQA01000040.1 GCA_009698515.1 Actinomycetota bacterium | reverse complement strand
GGAGGTAAAGAGTTGCCATTAAATAAAGTAGCTAGCGGTGGAGAACTTTCTCGAATTATGTTGGGAATTGAAGTTGTTATTGCAGATTCGCAAAATATCGGTAGTTATATTTTTGATGAAGTTGATGCCGGAGTTGGCGGCAAGGCTGCGATAGAAATTGGCAGAAGATTGTCCCAACTTGCTCAAAAAGCGCAGGTGATTGTAATAACTCATTTAGCTCAAGTAGCGGTTTGGGCTGATCATCATTTAGTAGTGAAAAAGAATGAATCTGGATCAGTCACACAGAGCGATGTAGTTGCGGTGAGTGAAAATGAGCGCAGGGTTGAAATAGCGCGAATGTTGAGTGGCCAGGAAAGTTCGGAAACTGCCCAGCAACATGCGGCGGAATTATTACAGGTTGTTAGGGAATCGATGATAAGTTAGTGCTCCATGACCGCCCCTCATGTGAGTAAACATATATTTGTAACAGGTGGCGTCGCCTCTAGTTTAGGCAAAGGTTTAACAGCATCTAGCTTAGGTCGTGTTCTGCGCGCCCGTGGTGTTCGAGTAACGATGCAAAAACTTGATCCATACATCAATGTTGATCCAGGAACAATGAATCCATTCCAACATGGCGAGGTATTTGTTACTGATGATGGTGCTGAAACCGATCTAGATATTGGTCATTATGAGAGATTTTTAGATACAAATCTTCACGGCACGGCGAATATAACAACTGGGCAGATTTACTCTGCCGTTATCGCAAAGGAACGTCGCGGAGAGTATTTGGGCGACACAGTTCAGGTAATTCCACACATTACAAACGAAATCAAAGAAAAAATGAAATCTATGGGCGGACCAAATGTAGATGTGGTTATAACTGAAATTGGTGGCACAGTTGGCGATATTGAATCATTGCCATTTTTAGAAGCTGCCAGACAAATTCGGCAAGATGTTGGCCGCGATAATGTTTTTTACTTACACGTTTCATTGGTTCCATATATGGGACCTGCTGGAGAGTTAAAAACCAAGCCAACACAACATAGCGTTTCGGCTTTAAGATCTATTGGTATTACACCAGATGCTGTGGTTCTAAGAAGTGATCGTGAAATTCCAGAATCTGTAAAACGTAAAATATCTTTAATGTGCGATGTTGATTATGAAGGTGTAGTGGCTGCTGTGGATGCGCCCTCAATTTATGATATCCCCAAGGTTATTCATTCAGAAGGTTTAGATTCATATGTAGTCAAACGACTATCTCTTAAATGTGGAGAGGTTGTTTGGGGCGAATGGGATGAATTACTAAATAAAGTTCATCATCCAAAAACTGAGGTTACTGTTGCACTTGTAGGTAAGTACATTAATTTGCCAGATGCTTATTTATCGGTTACCGAAGCCCTTCGCGCTGGTGGCTTTGCAAATTACGCAAAGGTAAATATTAAATGGGTTCCTAGTGATGATTGCGCTACCGATTTAGGTGCTCGCGAGAATCTGTCTGATGTGGATGCGATTTGTGTTCCTGGAGGATTTGGAGTGCGGGGAATAGAAGGAAAGGTTGGTGCTTTAAAGTTTGCCAGAGAAAATAAAATACCAACTTTAGGATTATGTTTAGGTTTACAAATGATGGTTATTGAAATTGCTCGAAATAAGGCTGGCATTATCGATGCTAACTCCGCGGAGTTTGATGAAAATACTAAGCATCCAGTAATTTCAACAATGGCTTCACAAAAAGAGATCGTTGCCGGCAATGCCAATATGGGTGGAAGTATGCGTTTAGGTTTGTATGAAGCGAAATTGCTTAAAAATTCTGTTGTAGCCAATGCTTATGGCAGTACCTCAGTCCAGGAGAGACATCGCCATCGCTATGAAGTTAATAATGATTATCGTGAGCAAATTTCCAATGCTGGATTAATTTTTTCCGGATTATCGCCAGATCAACACTTGGTTGAATTTGTTGAGCTTGCAGCTGATGTGCATCCATATTATGTGGGCACACAGGCCCATCCTGAGTTCCTATCTCGTCCAACCAAACCGCACCCATTATTTGCAGCTTTAATAAAAGCCGCGATCGCTACTCGTGCTAAGTGATTATTTAAGTAGCTACTTTAACTATCTTTCGATCGAAAAAGGTTTATCTAAAAACACTATTTCTGCTTACCGCAGAGATCTAATACGATTTGAAAATTATTTAATTATAGTTAAAAAGGAGCTAAAGACATTATCTGAAGTCGATTTTCCGCTGTATTTGGCTTGGTTACGTGGATTAAATAATGAAGAGTTTAAGATAGGTGAATCATCTATTGCCAGGAATGTAGTAGCTATTAGAAATTTTTATGAGTATTTAGCCAAAGAACATGGTTTTATAAATATATCGACATCTGTACATCCGCCCAAGATTCCAAAGAGATTGCCGAAAGCATTAAATTTACAAAATATAGATAATTTTTTAAAAGTTACTCGCACCGACCGTTTTGCTTTAAGGGACAAAGCTTTACTTGAGTTGCTCTATGCAACTGGCGCCCGCGTTTCGGAGATAATAAATTTGAAAATAGATGATTTATCAAAAAATGATGATTTTACATCGATTCGAATAACAGGCAAGGGCGGAAAACAAAGAGTTGTTCCAGTTGGTAAATTTGCGCAAGAAGCATTGGATCAGTACTTATCAAGATCTCGCCCAGAGTTAGTAAAAGTTGTTACAAATAAGAGCATGTTTCTGAATAATAAAGGTGGTGCTTTAACTCGACAGAGTGCCTGGAATATAGTTGTTGCGCAAGCTAAATCTGCAGGGATTAAAGAGGAGTTATCTCCACATTCTTTAAGGCATTCATTTGCTACCCATTTATTAGATGGTGGCGCAGATATTAGAGTGGTTCAAGAGTTATTGGGACACTCTTCAGTAACGACAACGCAAATCTATACTTTAATTACGATAGATAAGTTGCGCGAAACTTACGCAACAGCGCACCCAAGAGCTAAATAATTATTTTCCGCGAAGGCGACGAGCGATAATACTTTGATCACCTTTAGCTTCAAGATCTGCAATGATAATTGAAAGAGATTCACGAACTATGCGGCCTCGATCAACAGCCAAACCTAAATCACCGCGCAAAGCCAATCTAGCTTGATCTAAATCATAAAGTTCATCAGGGGATAGATAAACTGTTATCTTCTCATCATGTTTTTCTCGACCACTTGGAGCGCGATCAAAAGCGGTAGCTCTTCGGCGGGGGGTTGTTCGAACAGTGTTATTTTTTAACTTAGGAGCTGTCGATACGGGCGCATCCATCTCTTCAATGTTTTCGCGAGAAGATGGAACCGCACTTAAAGTTGCGGTATTTCTAAATAATTCATCAGCACCAGGCAAACTAACGCGACGACTCATTTAGAACCCCCTCTGGCGATTAACTCTCTGGCTAATCTGCGATAAGCCGCCGATCCGGTACTACTGCTTGCGTAAACAGTTACAGGTTGACCGGCAACGGTTGATTCTGAGAATCGAACAGTTCTGGAAATTATGGTGTCGAAAACCTCTTCCGGAAACTCTTTGTCAATTAATTCTAGAACTTCGCGAGAGTGACCCGTTTTCTTTTCAAACATAGTTGCCAAAATTCCATAAATAGCTAGCTCTGGATTTGTATTCTCTTTAATTTTTTGAATTGTTTTCTTAACCAATGAAAGTCCAAGAACTGCAAAGTATTCACATTCCATAGGGATAATTACGCCATTTGAGGCGGTAAGGGCGTTAACCGTTAAAGTTCCTAGTGAAGGTGAACAATCAATTAGAACAACATCGTATTTATCGATAACAGGAGCCAGTAATTTACGAAGTTTATGTTCCTTAGCAATTTCAGAGACAAAAGCGGCTTCAGCAGCTGCTAGATCCTCATGACCTCTAATGAAATCTAAACCTGGCACGGTGGATTTCAAGATGAAATCCTCTAATTTAGCTTCAGAATCATTTAATAAATACCAAATAGAGCCGTACTGCTCACGTAGTGCTGCACCTTTAATGCCTAGTCCGGTCGTCATTGAAGCTTGTGAATCAAAATCAATTAGTAAAACTTTACGTCCGGTCTCAGCTAGCGCCGCACCTAGATTAATTGCAGTAGTTGTTTTACCCACTCCACCCTTTTGGTTTACTACAGAGATAACTCGGGTAGTTGCGGTGTCGGTAACCTTTGGTGGTTCAGGGAAATTCTTAATTTTGCGACCAAGAACATCAGCAGTTGTTGCCAAGCCCTCTTCGCGAATCTTTGATTTTGTAGCGCCAAAAGTCGATTTAGCGTTTTGACGAGATGTCTGTGAAGCGTTTTTAGCCATGTGCGCAACCTACGGCGGTGCATGTGCAAAGGCAAGGATGCTTGAAGTATCTTTTGCGCATGTCGCAGGAAAATTTAACGCAACCTATAACGCCTGCGCCATCAATTACCGATGGTCGAGTATCAGGATTCTCGGTTCATTTAACCAACTTTGATGGTCCATTTGACCTGCTACTTCAATTGATCTCCCGCCATAAGATGGATATCACCGAAATAGCTTTAGGTGCGGTAACTGATGAGTTCATTGCTTATATTCGGGCGTTGGAAAAGGGTGATGAGGGTTGGGATTTAGATAAAACTACCGAGTTTTTAGTAGTTGCAGCAACTTTATTGGATTTGAAAGCCGCCAAATTACTGCCATCTGGTGAGATAGATGATGAATCTGATCTTGCGCTACTTGAGGCACGAGATCTGCTCTTTGCTCGCCTGCTTCAATATCGTGCTTTTAAAGAGATTGCAGCGATATTCCTAGAGCGCATAGAACGTGAGGAGAAAACTTTCCCACGCACGGTAGCTCTAGAGCCACACTTTGCTGCCTTACTTCCCGAAGTATTAATTGGGGTAGGTGCGCAAAGATTTGCTGCAATAGCCAACCGAGTTCTTACTCCAAAGAGTGCGCCCACTTTTAGTATTGACCATATTCATAGACCCTTGGTTAGCGTCGCAGAAGAGGCCGCTCGTGTGGTGGAGCATCTTCGAAAATCAGGTAGAGCTACTTTTCGTGCATTGATCGAGGGGGCCGAATCAACACTGGTAATTATCGCTCGTTTTCTCTCTTTGCTCGAGCTTTACCGGGAGGGTGTCGTCAGATTTGAACAAATGGTTTCTTTAGGGGAGCTACAAATAACCTGGGTCGGTACTGCAACGGGTGAGATCGCAGTAAGTGATGAGTTTGATCAACCTGTTAAAACTATAGATGAAATAGAGAATGAGGCCGATAATGTCTGAAGTTGAACTAGAGCGTAGTTTAGAGGCGATCCTAATGGTCGTAGAAGAGCCGGTTTCAGAGGTTATTTTGGCTCAAATTATCGAACGACCTACCGAAGAGATCTCACAAGCGCTGCATTCCTTGGCAAAAAAATACCAGGATGAAAATAGGGGCTTTGAACTGCGCGAGATTTCAGGTGGCTGGCGTTTCTACAGCCATCCAGATCTTGCTCCATTGGTAGAAAAATTTGTTCTTGATGGACAACAGGCTCGTTTAACACAAGCAGCATTGGAAACTCTCTCAGTTATTGCTTATAAACAGCCAGTTTCCAGGGCCCGAGTTTCAGCGATAAGGGGCGTAAATGTTGAAGCGGTAATGAAAACGCTTGTTTCTAGAGGATTAGTCGAAGAATCTGGCATTGAAGGGGAGAGCGGTGCTGTTCTATATAAAACCACCTCCTTTTTCCTTGAAAAATTAGGGCTTAATTCCATAACAGATCTACCCGCACTAGCTCCATTCCTTCCTGATATTGATGGTTTGGATGAATTACTCGCTAATTTAACAGAGTAGTAAGCGGTAAAAGCTTCTTCACAAGTGGCAGTAAACTTTCGCTGTGGGATTAATCCGGTTAAACAAGATCATTGCTGATGCTGGCCTTGCAAGCCGCCGATCAGCAGATCAATTAATTCTTGATGGCCGAGTAAGTGTTGATGGAAATATCGTTATTGAACTTGGAAGTAAGTTTGATCCGGAAACAAATAAGATTGAAGTAGATGGTGAGAGTTTAAATCCATTAAAGTCTAAGACTTACATTGCATTTAATAAACCCGCAGGCGTTATTTCTACCATGTCTGATCCAGAGGGCAGGCAGAATCTGGGGGATTATTTCCGCGAGAGAAAAGATCGGCTTTTTCATGTGGGGCGTTTAGATAAGGATTCTGAAGGTTTAATTCTGCTTACAAATGATGGAGATTTAGCCCATCGAGCAACTCATCCTTCATACGGTTTAGAAAAGCGGTATTTGGTAGAAATTGAAGGCGAATTTAATAAATCCAATGTCGACCAATTGCTCCAGGGAGTCAGGCTTGAAGATGGATTGGCTAGAGCTTTAAAGGTGGTCATTGTTCGGTCGATAAGTAAGAACCACCATTGGGTTGAGATCACGATCCATGAGGGTAGGTATCACATAATCCGAAGGTTGATCGAAGAGCTAGGCATGAAGGTGCTGCGCCTGGTCCGAATAGATTTTGGTCCGATAAACCTTGGGGACATGAAGGTAGGACGTCATCGAGTCTTAAATGAGGTAGAGGTAACTAATCTATTTAACCTTTTAAAAATAAAGTAATAAATCGATTTAAGCAGTAACAATTAATCAATTTATCTACATTACTGGTTGGATAAATTATCGACTTATCTACTTAATCGTACGTTAAACACTATCGATTTATCGATATAACCTCTTTGATCCCAGACAAGGAAAGGCGATAAATAGTTAAAAGGGTTTTTAGTAAATTAAGTTATTGATATATCGACACAAATATAAATAGGTTAATAGATAACCGCCGAGCATCACTCAATGGCTACCATTAACGGATGAAAACCAGGGGAGTTCGCGGTGCCACACAGGTGCCTGGCAATAGTGCTCTGGATATTAAAGATGGTGTTGTAG
>WLQA01000004.1 GCA_009698515.1 Actinomycetota bacterium | reverse complement strand
GATTTACTCGGCGGTGGCTCTATCTGCGGTATTAACTTTGTATAGATTATTTAAACGCGAAACCCTGCAACATGCTTTTTCTGGATTAATCGGAGTTGCCATCTGCGCTTTTTTTTCACGCAAAAGTGGAAATGCCGCTGATTTTTACCTGCCGGGCTTATGGATAAATATTGGGTATGGCGCACTTTATGCACTTACTAATTTAATTAAATGGCCGATTTTGGGAGTAATGCTTGGACCAATTTTGGGCGAGAATCTACTTTGGCGAAAAGATCCTAAGCGATTAAAGGCTTATATAAATGCTGGTTGGTTATGGGTGGGTTTATTTCTCTCAAGATTAATTGTGCAATATCCACTTTATAAAAGTGGAAATATCAACGCCCTTGGAACTGCACGCCTAATCATGGGGTATCCACTATTTCTTTTAACTGCTTGGGGTAGCTGGGTGATCTTGAGAAAGGTGCCAACAACACCTGGTGCAACTGATTTAAATAGGAATTAATTACCGATAAAGCAGGCTTTTAATTTATTTTCTGCATTTGCTGATGCAACAAAAAGTAATTCATCTCCTGATGAGTAAACATCATGTTCGCGAGGAGAAATAACTCGGCCATCACGCACAATTGCAGCAAGGGATGCATCCTCTGGAAGCTCTACTTCTCCGACAGTTTTGCCACAACATTTTGCATTATCTGGAAGTGTTATTTCTACTAAATTTGCTTCACCTTTACGGAATGAGAACAACCGAACTACATCGCCAACACTTACCGCCTCTTCTACTAATGCCGAGATAATTCGAGGAGTAGATACGGCAACATCTACGCCCCAGGAAGAATCAAACATCCATTCATTTTTAGGATGATTAACTCGAGCCACAACACGTGGTACGCCATACTCTGTTTTTCCCAACAACGAAGCTACAAGATTTACTTTGTCATCTCCGGTGGCGGCAACTAATACTTGGCAACCATCTAATTTGGCTTGGTCAAGTGATGTAATTTCGCAGGCATCAGCCAGTAACCACTCTGCAGTAGGAACAGAATCCATCTTCAAAGCTTTAGGATCTTTATCAATTAGCAATACGTTATGACCATTTTCTAACAATTCGCGAGCGATGGCGCGACCAACATTTCCAGCTCCGGCAATAGCAATTCTCATTTATTGTCCATCCGGTGATTTTGCAAGCGTTTTTTCAATATTAGAAATCTCTTTGTCGGCTGCAAGTACATGTACTAAATCGCCCTCTTGCAATACTGCATGTTCATCTGGGATTAATGCCTCGCCAAGTCTGGTTAAAAATGCCACACGTGCTTTGGTATTTTTCTCAATTAACGAAACCGCTTCACCATACCAGCCAGCATGTAAATGCACCTCAATTAATTGCACTGTTCCAGTTGCATCGCGCCACTCTGATTTTGAGCCGGATGGAGTTAATCGACGCATAATCTGATCTGTTGTCCATAAAACGGTGGCAACTGTGGGAATTCCAAGACGTTGATAAATTTCAGCTCTACCTGGATCGTAAATGCGAGCGACTACATTTCCAACACCAAAAGTTTCACGAGCTACTCGAGCTGCCAGGATATTTGAGTTATCACCATTTGAAACAGCAGCAAATGCATCTGCTTTTTCTATTCCAGCTTCTAAAAGTGTGTCACGATCAAAACCAACACCAGCAATTGTTCTGCCATTGAAATCTGCACCTAAGCGACGGAAGGCTTCACGATTTTGATCAATTACAGCAACTGTATGACCAGCTTTTTCTAAATCAACCGCCAAGGTTGATCCGACTCGACCGCAGCCCATGATTACAACGTGCACAGAGGACAACTTACACCCGTACTCTTCCTCCTGTGGAATTAGACGCTGGCGAACGGTTAAAAGTAGGTCAAATTGTTGAGGTTGAAATCGGCGCAATTGCACATGGTGGACATTTTGTTGCCAGGCATCAGGGCCAAGTTATTTTTGTAAGACATGCAATCACTGGTGAAAAATCAAAGGTAAAAATCACAGCAGTTAATTCAAAGATCGCCCATGCAGATGTTGTTGAAGTATTAACTACAGCATCTGAAAGAGTTTCCCCACCATGTAAATATGCGGGTAGTTGCGGTGGTTGCGATTTCCAACATATCTCACTATCTGCACAACTTAAATTTAAACGCGAAATTATTTTGGAACAGTTTTTGCGAATTGGCAAAATAGATTTAATTGCTGAAGGTTTTGATTTTCAAGTAACTCAACTTGACCCAGATGATGGCTTACATTGGCGAACTAGAATGGATTTTGCGGTTTCTGAAAATGGGAAAATTGGATTTTTTGGCGCGCGAAGTAATCAGGTAATCGAGATCGAAGATTGTCTAATCGCAGATGAGCGGATGAAGGTAAAGGATTTAGTTGCGCGAAATTGGAAATCTGATGCTCGAGTAGAAGTTGCAGTGTCTAGCACCTCTGAAATTTCAGTTATGCGTTCCGGACGTAGCATCAGTGGGCCAACCCAGCTTACTGAACAGGTTGCGGGCAACTCCTTTCGAATCTCACCAGTTGCGTTTTGGCAAAGTCATCGCAACGCTCCAACTACATTAGTAAAAGCTGCACTTGCCCAATTAAAAGTTAAATCTGGTGATTGGGTGTGTGATCTTTATTCTGGTGTTGGCTTATTTGCAGCCGAGATATTGCAGCAAGTAGGTGGACAAGGTGTTGTGACATTAATTGAAAGCGATAAGACGGCGATTGCCGATGCTCGTAAAGTTTTTGCTAAACACTCAAATGTAAATATCCACGCCGGTTTGGTTGATCAACAATTAAACTTAGTAAAACGTGCAGATTTAATACTGCTTGATCCGCCTAGGACGGGCGCAGGTGAATCTGTAATTAAACAAATGATTAAGTTGCGACCTAGAAAAATTGTTTATGTGGCATGCGATCCAGCAGCGTTGGCAAGGGATGCCAAATATTTACAGGAAAGTGGTTATAAGTTAGATCACATTGAAGCCTTTGATTTATTTCCAATGACTCAGCACATGGAATGTGTGGCTGGATTTTCACCAGCAAAAGACTAGGATTTAGCCAGTTCGCGATTTCATTAGGCGAAAAGAAGGTGGTGAGTAGCTTTGAGTAAGAACTCCTTCAACGCTAAAACCACACTTGAAGTATCAGGCAAGAAATATGAAATATTTGATATCACTGGATTTGCAGAAGCAAAAGATCTGCCATTTAGCTTAAAAGTTTTATTAGAGAATTTACTGCGCACCGAAGATGGCGCAAATATCACCGCCGAACAAATCAAAGCATTGGCTGCTTGGAATCCAACGGTTGAACCAGATACTGAAATTCAATTTACGCCAGCACGTGTAATCATGCAGGATTTCACCGGGGTTCCTTGCATCGTAGATCTTGCAACTATGCGCGAGGCAATTGTTGAACTAGGTGGGGATGCGGCAAAAGTAAATCCACTCTCACCTGCTGAATTAGTAATTGACCACTCTGTGATTGCAGATATGTTTGGTACAAAAGATTCCTTTGAGCAAAATACAGATATTGAGTACCAACGAAATCAAGAGCGTTATCGCTTCCTACGTTGGGGACAAACCGCCTTTGATGAATTTAAAGTTGTGCCACCTGGAACTGGAATTGTTCACCAGGTCAATATCGAGTTCTTAGCTCGAGTAATTATGACTCGTAATGTAAATGGCGTGATGCGTGCTTATCCAGACACTGTGGTTGGAACTGATTCACACACCACAATGGTTAATGGTTTGGGTGTACTGGGTTGGGGAGTAGGCGGCATCGAAGCTGAAGCTGCGTTATTAGGTCAACCAGTTTCAATGCTGATTCCAAAGGTAGTTGGCTTTAAGTTAAATGGGGAACTTCCAACTGGAACGACCGCAACTGATTTAGTTTTAACAATTACTGAAATGCTTCGCAAGCATGGTGTGGTTGGAAAATTTGTTGAGTTTTATGGACCGGGTGTTTCTGCACTACCGATGGCTAATCGCGCAACTATTGGAAATATGTCACCTGAGTATGGATCAACTGTTGCAATTTTCCCGATTGACGAAGAAACAATTCGTTATCTGAAATTTACGGGAAGAAGCGTTGAACAACTTGAATTAGTTGAGAAGTATGCAAAGGCAAATGGGCTATGGCACGATCCATCAGCGCAACCTCGATACTCTGAAAAATTAGAGTTAGATCTTTCAACAATTGTTCCATCAATTGCCGGACCAAAGCGCCCGCAAGATCGAATTTCACTTAGCGATGCTAAAACCGCATATGCAAAAATTTCACCTAGTTATTTCACAGATAAAACTAGTAAATCTAAAATTGATTTAAAGGTTAATGGCAAAGAAACAACAGTGGCTAATGGCGATGTAGTAATCGCATCTATAACTTCATGTACCAACACATCAAATCCATCGGTAATGATTGGTGCGGCCTTGCTCGCAAAAAAAGCGGTGGAAAAAGGATTATCAAGTAAGCCTTGGGTTAAAACAACATTGGCGCCAGGTTCAAAGGTCGTTACCGATTATTACGATCGCTCTGGCTTAACTCCTTACATGGACAAGCTTGGTTTTAACTTGGTTGGATATGGTTGCGTAACCTGCATTGGAAACTCTGGCCCACTTCCAATTGAAATTAGCAAAGCAATAAATGAAAATGATTTAGCGGTATCAGCTGTGTTATCTGGAAACCGAAATTTCGAAGGTCGAATCTCACCAGATGTAAAGATGAATTACCTAGCCTCTCCACCGTTAGTTGTTGCATACGCTCTTACTGGTTCGATGAATCATGATTTTGATAACGAACCAATAGGAAATGGCAATGATGGTCAGCCGGTTTATTTGAAGGATATCTGGCCAACTCCAGCTGAGATTCAAAATGTAATTGATTCATCTATCTCATCTGAGATGTTTACCAAAGATTATGCCTCAGTCTTTGATGGTGATCATCGCTGGAAATCATTAGCTACACCTACTGGAAATACCTTTGAATGGGATGCTAAATCCACCTATGTGCGAAAGCCACCTTACTTTGAAAATATGCCACGTAATCCAAAGCCGGTTACAAATATTTCCGGAGCCCGTGTAATGGCAATCCTGGGAGATTCGGTAACAACTGACCATATTTCACCTGCTGGAAATATTAAAGCTGATTCACCAGCTGGTAAGTATTTAGCTGCAAATGGAATTGATCGCACAGATTTTAATTCTTATGGATCAAGACGCGGTAATCATGAGGTAATGATTCGTGGAACTTTTGCCAATATTAGATTAAAGAATTTATTGCTAGATGGCGTTGAAGGTGGCTTTACTAAAAACTTCTTAGCAAATGGTGAGCAATCAACTATTTACGATGCATCAATGGCATATCAAGCCGCAGGCATTCCACTAGTTATTTTGGCTGGCAAGGAGTATGGCTCTGGATCATCTCGAGATTGGGCGGCAAAGGGAACAGCATTACTAGGTGTTCGCGCGGTAATTGCCGAATCATTTGAACGTATTCACCGCTCCAACTTAATTGGCATGGGAGTTTTACCATTGCAATTTCAAGATGGTGAAAATGCGAAATCACTTGGCTTAACTGGCGATGAAGTTTTTGAGATTACCGGAGTGGAAGAGTTAAATAATGGCGTTACTCCGAAATTAGTTACCGTATTGGCTGGTGGTAAAAGCCTTAAAGCTAAATTAAGAATTGATACACCAGGTGAAGCAGATTATTATCGCCACGGTGGCATCATGCAGTACGTTTTACGCTCACTTTTAAAGTAAATCGCCAATTTAATTACTGCGGGTTTAAACTATCCTCATGTTAGATGCAATTAAATCTCCCGTAGATCTACGTGGCTTGAACGAGGAAAAACTCAACCAGCTTGCCGCAGAAATTCGCGAATTTTTAATTGAGAAAGTTTCTAAATCGGGTGGACACTTAGGCCCAAACTTAGGAATCGTTGAGTTAACCATTGCACTTCATAGAGTTTTTGAATCTCCCAAAGATGTAATTGTTTTTGATACCGGTCACCAAACTTATGTTCATAAATTACTAACTGGACGTATGGGTGGTTTTGATAGATTGCGTCAACGTGGTGGTCTAGCTGGATACCCGAGCCGGAGTGAAAGTGAGCATGATGTAGTTGAAAACTCACACGCTTCTACAGCCCTTTCCTGGAGTGATGGCATTGCCAAAGGTTTCATGATCACCAAACAATCAGATCGCACAGTAGTTTGTGTTGTAGGCGATGGATCATTAACTGGCGGAATGGCTTGGGAGGCGTTAAATAATATTGCCGCAAGCACTGATGAAAAATTAGTAATAGTTGTAAATGACAATGAACGTTCATACTCACCAACAATTGGTGGTGTCGCTACCTATCTTTCAACACTTCGTACAACTAAGGGTTATGAGAAATTCTTAGATTGGGGCAAGGGCGTCCTCGAGAAGACTCCAGTTGTAGGACAACCGATATACGAAACCTTGCACGGTATGAAAAAGGGCATTAAGGATATTGTTGCACCGCAAGGCATGTTTGAAGATTTAGGTTTGAAATACTTTGGACCAATTGATGGTCATGATATTTATGCTATGGAAAATGCATTACAAAGTGCGAAGGATTTTGCCGGGCCTGTTCTAGTTCATGTCATAACTGAAAAAGGTCGCGGCCACGCTCCAGCATTAAATGATGAGGCAGAGAAGTTTCACGCTGTTGGTGTCGTAGATCCAGAAACTGGTGAACCACTTAGTAAATCTGGAAAAACTTGGACATCTGTGTTCTCAGATGAGTTAGTAAAACTTGGACAAGAGCGAAGTGATGTTGTGGCAATTACCGCAGCCATGATGGGACCTACTGGTTTAGATAAATTTGAAAAGAGTTTCCCAGAGCGCACCTTTGATGTTGGAATTGCTGAACAACATGCAACAACCGCTGCTGCCGGTATGGCGTATGCCGGTTTGCATCCAGTTGTTGCCGTTTACAGCACATTCTTAAACCGGGCATTTGATCAATTACTTCTTGATGTGGCCTTACATAAGGCTGGCGTTACATTTGTTTTAGATCGAGCTGGTGTAACTGGCGATGATGGACCTTCACATAATGGAATTTGGGATTTAGCTTTAACGGGAATTGTGCCGACATTAAATGTTGCTGCACCTCGTGATGGCGCTCGAGTTCGGGAAACCTTACGAGAGGCGTTGGATATTTCAAATGCGCCATCACTTATTCGTTTTCCAAAGGGTGCAGTTAACGAGGATATTCCAGCTTTTGAAAGACGAGATGGCATTGATGTTTTATATCGTGGTGAAAGTGCTGATATTTTATTGGTAAGTATTGGCGCATTTGCCGCAATGGCAGTTGAAGCAGCTGGGCAGGCATATCGCGAAGGTGTTGGCGTGACCGTTATTGATCCACGTTGGGTAAAACCTTTGCCAACATCATTAATAACAATGGCACGTCGTTATAAGAGCGTGGTTGTTTTAGAAGATGGTATTAAGCATGGTGGTATCGCCAGCACCATCAGCGAATTATTCCGTGATGCAGCATTAACTGTTCCTGTTCATTCAATTGGTGTTCCACTAGCATTTATCGAACACTCTAAACGCGCAGAGGTTTTGCAGGATTTAGGAATTACAGTTCAAAACATAACTCGATCTTTAGTTGCATGGAGTGCAAGTGATTTATCGGTTAAGGAAGAGATGCAACTCCCGCAGGATGAAAACGCGCACCGCAAACCGCTTCACTAATTCCTTCACGATCTAGATAAGGCAAGATGCCACCTAGATGCATCGGCCAACCTGAACCAAGCAACATACAAATATCGATTTCAGATGGGGTGGCAACAACACCTTCATCAAGCATCATCTTCGCTTCAGTCGCTAATGCTTTTAATGCACGTTCGCGAACCTGATCGGCAGTTGATGGTGCACTTGCTTTTTCCAACAGCGCCAGAGCAGCTGGATTAACTTGGTTAACACCCTTGTCATCTTTAATATAAAAGGTGCGAACATTTTCTTTAACAAAACGTTGCATCGTTGGTGAAATCTTGTAACGAGGGCCAAGATTCTTATTTAAAGTTTCAGCAACATGTAGCGCAACACCTGGGCCAACTAAACCAAGAAGCTCAAGTGAGCTCATTGGGAAACCAAGTGGTCGCATAGCAGCATCTGCCACATCGTATGGCGTACCTTCATCAATTGCATCGGTAACTTCACCCATAAATCGAGTAAGTAAACGATTCACAACAAAAGCGGGAGCATCTTTTACAATCACCATTGTTTTCTTTAGCTCTTTGCCAACATTTATGGCAGTTGCAGTTGTTGCATCATCAGTTTTGGAGGTACGAGCAACTTCAAGCAGCGGCATGATGGCAACTGGATTAAAGAAGTGAAAACCAACAACACGCTCTGGATTGGCAAGTCCTTCTGCCATTGCCTCTACTGAAAGCGATGATGTATTTGTTGCCAAAATACATTCTGGAGTAATAATTTTCTCAAGATCCTTAAATAATTTTTGCTTAAGCGATAACTCTTCAAAGATTGCTTCAATAACAAAATCAGCTGTTGCAAATACCTTCTGATCAGTTGAACCTGAGATATTTCCAAGTAGGCGAGTGGCGCCCTCGGGAGATAAGCGCTTCTTCTCAACTAATTTAGCGATCTCGCCTTTAATCCAAGATAGACCTTTATCTACTCGCTCTTGATCTAGATCTGTAATTACAACCGGCACCTTCAAATTTCGCAACATTAATAGCGCCAATTGCGAAGCCATTAATCCAGCTCCAACTACACCAACCTTTGTAACCTTACGAGCAACTGCAGGTTTAGGAGCACCCTCAACCTTTTTGCGTTTCTTTTGAATTAGGTTAAATGAATACAAAGATGCTCTTAGGGCATCAGTCATTACTAACTCCGCCAATGCTTGATCTTCTGCATCAAAACCTTGTGAGTAAGTATTTGATTGAGCAGCTGCGATCAGTTCAAGAGCTTTTAGCGGAGATGCAATTTCTGCCCCGCCATACTTCTTGGCAACCGCCGCCTTGCCAGTTGCGATGGCTTTTGCAAAAGCATCACTATCTTTGCTGTAATCGGTGCGCTCAATTTTCTTATTGCCAGAAATAATTTGTGCTGCAAATTTAATTGAATGCTCTAGGAAATCTGCGGGTTCATAAACTGCATCGACTACACCTAAGCCAAGTGCATCCTTCGCCTTCATCATGGTGTTGTTATTTAATGCATTCAAAATAATTACTTGCACAGCTTTTTCTGGTCCAATCAATTTAGGCAAAATTGTTGCCCCACCCCAGCCGGGAACTAAACCAAGAAAACACTCTGGCAAGCCAGTGAAAGCGGTTGTAGCCAGAGTTCGATAATGACAGTGCAAGCCAACTTCTAAACCGCCACCAAGTGCTAAACCATTGATAAATGCAAAGGTTGGCTTCTTACTTTCTGCCAATTTTCGGAAAACATCATGGCCTAACTTTCCAATTGCTAATGCTTGAGATTTATCCTTTAAAAATGAAAGCGCAGATAAATCTGCACCAGCTGCGAAAATAAATGGTTTTCCAGTAATAGCAATAGCAACTGCATCTGATTTTTCTGCTGTTTCAATAGCACTTTGTAAAGAGGCAAGAGAGCCGGCGCCAAATGTATTTGGACGGTTGTGGTCCATGCCGTTATCTAAAGTAATTAATGCCAATTTCCCGGTTGCACCAAATGGCTCTAGAGATACTTCGCGCAAAATTGCGTTGGTAACAACCTCTTCAGGAGCACCTTCCGGTAATTTAATATCGCTCATTATTACTTTGCTCCTTTAAAGTTTGGATTTTCCCAAATGATTGTTCCGCCCATACCAAGTCCGATACACATTGTGGTAACTCCATAACGAACCTCTGGATGTTCTTTAAAACCATTTGCCAGATTCAACATCAAACGCACACCAGATGAAGCTAGGGGATGACCAACTGCAATAGCACCACCATAAATATTTACTCGCTTATCATCATCGGCAATTCCAAAGTGATCAAGGAAAGATAGAACTTGAATTGCAAAAGCTTCATTTACTTCAAACAAACCAATATCAGTAATATCTAAGCCAGCTTTAGCTAACGCTTTGATTGTGCTTGGAACAGGTCCATATCCCATGATCTCTGGTTCAACACCAGCAAAGGCAAAGGAGACTAGCTTTGCTTTTATTGGCAGATTTAACTCTTTGGCTTTTGCTTCAGATGCCAAGATTGCTGCAGTTGCACCATCATTTAATCCTGCTGCATTTCCAGCGGTAACTCGGCCCGCTGGTCTAAATGGTGTCTTTAAAGCCTGCAATGCTTCTAATGTAGTTTGTGGACGAGGTGGTTCATCAACAGTGGCAACGCCCCAACCAAGTTCAGCGGTACGAATTGCAACTGGAATTAAATCAGGTTGAATTTTATTTGCAGCATATGCAGCTGCCGTTTTTTGTTGAGAGGCAAGAGCGTATTTATCAGCTCGTTCTTTAGTTAAATGCGGAAATTTGTCATGCAATCTTTCAGCGGTTGCACCCATTTGTAGCGCATCAGTATCAACTAATTTTTCTGCTAGATATCTTGGGTTTGGATCCATGCCATCGCCCATTGGATGGTGGCCCATATGTTCTACTCCGCCAGCAATTGCTAAATCATAAGCACCCATATTTATGCCACCAGCAATTGTTGTAACTGCTGTTAATGCACCCGCACACCAACGATCTATTGAGTAACCTGGCACAGATTTTGGAATTCCCGCCAAGATTGCAACTGATCGACCAATGTTCATACCTTGATCACCTGTTTGGGTAGCAGCGGCAATTGCTACATCATCTATTTGATCAGTTGGTAAATTTGGATTTCGTTCGAGCAAACCACGAATACAACGAACCATGATGTCATCGGCTCTGGTCTCGGCATATAAGGAACCAGCTTTACCAAATGGAGTTCGCACCGCATCGACTAAAACAACATTGGTTTTTACTTTGGCATCTTTGCTCATGGTCTTCCCCTAGCTAGCCGCTAACGGCGGCGATAAGCGCTAGGTTACTCGTGGGTAGTAAAAAAGGGAATTACTTGACCAGGACTTTTTGAGCCGATGGTTTTAGGTATAGGCGTAAGACGAGGGCTAGGTATGAAGCCCAGAGAATTAATTGCACCCAACTGGTATTTACATCAAATCCGATAGTGCCTGCTAATAAGGAGCCAGCGATTGAATCCTTAGCCATCCAAGAGGAGATATCCCAAGCATATGAGTTATCGCCTGGCATCCAACCAAGCTCTTGGTATTCATGAATTCCATAAGATAAAACTCCAGCTGCCACAATAATTAGTGCAACTCCAGTTACGGTGAAGAACTTGCTTAAATTCATTTTGATGGAACGTTTGTAGATTAAATACCCCAAAATAACTGCAACCGCTAAGCCCAAAACCAAGCCAACAGATGCAGCAGGAGTTGTGTCGACAGTTCTAAAGTTGGTGTAAACAAATAATGAGGTTTCTAGACCTTCTCGAGCAACTGCAAAAAATGCAGCGGCTGCAACTGCAAATGGACCTGCAGTTAGTGCGTTATCAACCTTGCCATGAAGCTCATCGCGCAAAGTACGTGCTGCGCGCTTCATCCAGAAAACCATCCAAGTAACTAGTGCCACCGCTAAAAATGAGGTTGTACCAGCAAAAAATTGCTCACCGCGATCACTTAACTCAGCAGAGGTAAAACTTAGAAATCCACCCAATGCAAAACTTGCCAATAGTGCAACACCTACGCCGGTCCAGATTGGCGGCAATAAATTGCGGCGACCGGTTTTAACTATGTATGCAACCAAAATTCCAACGATTAACGCAGCCTCCAGCCCCTCACGAAGGGCTATTAGAAAGGTGCTTAACATGAGTAAGAGCCTAGACCTGAAGTAGCGAATTACGCAACTTAAATGTTGCGTAATTCCAATCACAAATTGGCTTCGACCGGCTCCTCTGGGCTCTCAACTTCTGGGATAAGTACTGGCTCGGTCTGGTTCATTGCCCTCGCGATTAGCGGTGAGACCTGCGCAACCTGCCAACTACGAGCGCCCATCTTGGTTAATTGTTCAGCAACATAACTCTCGTACTGGCTGGCATCTAAGGATGGCAACTCCCAACATAATTTACGGACCAACTCTGGCGTTACTAAATTTTCAGTTGGAATTTCTATCTGCGCAGATAGCTCTGAAATATTGGCTCGGGCATGGGTTAGACGGGCATAGCCAAGTGGATTTTTATCTCGCCAAATTTTAATTGGTGGCAGAGATTGAGATGGCAAGCGAAGCTCTACCTGATTTTCAATTGGAGTTTGCAGAGATTGATTTAAAACTTTAAGCCATCTGGAAAAGGGTGGTGACTCTAATCTGGTGCGCCAACCAATTACCTTCGCTAATGATTCGGCATTCTCTGGTCGCTTGATGGCAATTTCAACGATCGCCTCATCACCTAAGACTCGACCCGGTGCTAAATCAATCTCTTGCGCCAGCAGATCTCGGTCAAGCCATAAATCTCGGATTATCGTCATGGTTAATCGGTCTCTGACTTTGTGCATCCCTGAAGTTTTTCGCCAACGATCTGGTTTAGTCGGCTGGGATTGTTTACTTTTAAAGTTAATTAATATTGAGGCAAAATCTTGTTTCGCCCACTCCAATTTATTTTTTGCAACCAATAATTCTTCAACCTTTTGGCGAATATCTAAAAGAACATCAACATCAAGTGCGGCATATGTCAGCCACTCTGTTTTTAATGGTCGAATTGACCAATCAACTGCTGAATGTTCTTTGGCTAATGCCAACTCCAACAAACTTTCAGCAAGTGGTCCAAGGCCGACTCTGGGACACCCGGCAATCCTGGCACCTAGCTCTGTATCAAAAAGGTTTTGTGGATCTAAACCAAGCTCTAGCAAACACGGTAAATCCTGCGTACTGGCGTGAATTACCCATTCAATCTTAGAAAAATTCTTATTAAATTCACTCCATAAATTTGAGTTTAGAAATGGGATCGGATCAATTAAATGCAGTCCACCATCTTTTCGATATACCTGAATTAGATATGCACGTTGGCTATAGCGATAACCTGAAGCACGTTCGGCATCTATGGCAATTGGTCCGCTACCTTTAAGTAAATCTGCAATCATCTCTTCGAATTTTGAGGATGAAATGATTACATCTGGAACGCCAGCGCGCGGTGTTAGTAAAGCAGTTGTCATTAAGTGAGTATTTTAATTGGTAATTATTTACTTCGTGAAATTGAGGTAACACCTTCGGCTAATGGTGAAAGCCCAGCAGTTGTTGCTAACAACTCCAGCCAAGCATTTACATGATTGACCAGATTAGAACCAGAAGTTGGTGTCCAAGAAGCGCGAATCTCCATCTCTGAATCTTCATCGCGCCCGGCAAGTGCGCCAAAGGATGCACTTGCAACTCTAGTTACAGTTCCACTTGGTGCAACAAAATCACAATCATGTTTCTTTAATGACTCTTGAAGCCATGCCCAACCAATTTCTGGAAGTAATGGATCATTTGCCATCTCTAAATCAATTGCAGCGCGCGCAAATGTCACACAACGAAACTCACCAGCCCAACCCTCTTGACCATTTGGATCATGTAATAAAACAAAGCGACCAGTAGCAGCATCTTCCAAAACATCCGCCGTCATTGCGATCGCATGCGGAGCTAATTTTTGTGGAGCGGGCACCATTTCTAACAAAATTTCATTACGTGCCTTTAAAGCAAGAATCGGTGCAATTAATTGCTCAAAGGTTGGTTTCATGGATTAAGGGTAAATTGCAAAATGCACAATGCGGTGCTGCCACGCATGTAGGCTTTAACAATGGTTTCGTTAAGTTCATTTTTAGCATTGTTCTCAAGTATTTTATGGGGAACTGCTGATTTTTTCGGCGGTAACTTAACAAAGAAATACAAGGCGGTTGCTGTAACTGCCGTTTCACAATCTTTTGGATTATTAGTTGGCGTTGTTGTAATTGTCTTATCAAGTTCATGGCTTGCACCAAATTTAAGTTGGAATGGTTATGTAATCCCAGCAATTCTTGCCGGCTTAATGGGATTTGGTGGCTTAACCGCTTTTTATGCCGGACTAGCAACCGGACGTATGGGTGTTGTTTCACCTATTAGCTCATTAAGCGTTTTAATTCCATTAACAGTTGCTTTTGTTGGTGGGGAAAAACCTAGTGCAATTCAAATTACCGGAATGGCTGTTGCACTACTTGGCGGCTTCTGTGCAAGTGGTCCAGAGATTCGCGGTGGTTTATCTGCCAAGCCATTAATTTTTGCAACAATTGCAGCTTTCGGTTTTGGTGGAGCAATTACTTTCATTGCAAAAGGTTCAGAAGTTAGTCCAATTATGACAATGACAACTATGCGCTTAACTACCTTTGTGATTGCTTTGATGCTCTTTGCCAAATTTAAAACAACTGGCGGATTCTCTAAAAAAGATTTGCCAATATTATTTGGTATCGGCGCAGCTGATTTTTTCGGTAATTTGCTTCTAGGCATTGCAACCACAAAAGGTTTGGTCTCTTTGGCAGTTGTAATGGGATCTCTATTTCCTATCGTTACCGCGTTATTAGCATTTAAATTACTGCACGAGCGTTTGCATAAGTTGCAGTATCTCGGAATATTCTTTGCTATCTCCGGAGTTGCAATTTTATCTGTTGGTTAATTTGTAAGTTTGAAGCTCCGTATCAAGATCCTTACTTGATTCAATTAGGCTAAAACCTGTCAGCATTTTTAGATAATCAATCTTTTGCTCACCAATCTGAGTGTGATTTATTGTTAAATAAAATGTATCTATCAAATTAAGATCTATCATTTGTTGTAATAATTTTGGCCCGGCCTCGACCAAAATGTTGATCTCAGATTTTTCGGGGAAGCTCCTCTCAATCTCAACCAGAGCTAATTGAGGCGGCAGATTTATTTGTTTTGCTAGCTGATTCTTAGGTTGCAGTTTTACTTGAGAATGAGTAATTATAAATAACGGTACTGGAGTTTTTTTATATGGTTCACGTCTTGCTGTTTCACCACCGATTAAAATCAGATCGCACTTTGAGCGCAACTGGTGAAATCGCGCCCGGTCAATGGGATTTGATAATCCAATGGAGCTGCCGTTTTTAGATGTTGAGCCATCGGAGCCAACAATTAAGTTGGCTGATACTTGTAATTTCATGCTCATAAGCAAAGGTTAGAGGTTGTCAGTGGTCGCATCTACCGTTTAGCCATGATCATCGACTGTAATTCATGCGTTATGAAAAATATCAGCTGCGCAGATTGCGTAGTAACTGTCTTTTTAAATATAGAAAATTGCGCCCCGGCAAATATCTCTGATAATCAAAAGCAAGCAATCAACAATTTGGCCTCCGCCGGATTGGTGCCACCGCTGCGATTTGCTAAATAATCTTCACATTTCCTCCGCATAAATTTAAATTCTCAGGTTGGCAT
>WLQA01000039.1 GCA_009698515.1 Actinomycetota bacterium | reverse complement strand
GCCAATCCATGAACCAACTGGAAATATGGTTGTTGATATTGGTGGCGGAACAACTGAGGTTGCAGTTATTTCACTTGGTGGAATCGTTACTGCACTTTCAATCCGCGTTGGTGGCGATGAATTAGATCAAGCAATTATTAATTGGGTAAAGCGTGAGTTCTCATTACTTCTTGGTGAGCGCACAGCTGAAGAAATTAAAATGGCGATTGGTTCAGCATTTCCACTACCAGGTGAGCCAGATGCAGAAATTCGCGGACGCGATTTAGCAACTGGATTACCAAAGACAATTTTGGTGACCTCTGCTGATATTCGTAAGGCACTTGAAGAGCCAGTAAATGCAATCATCAACGCTGTTAAAAGCACACTTGATAAGACTCCACCAGAGCTTGCTTCTGACTTAATGGATCGTGGCATTGTGTTAACCGGTGGCGGAGCATTACTTCGTGGATTAGATGAGCGCCTACGTCATGAAACTGGAATGCCAATTCATATTTCTGAGCGTCCACTGCAAGCAGTTGCAGAAGGATCTGGAAAATGTATTGAAGAGTTTGAAGCTCTTGAGAAGGTTTTGATCTCCGAACCACGTCGATAGTCTTAATTCCGAAGTAGTTTGGGGTTTAATTAACTATGGCTAGAGGTGGCAGTGATCGTTCCCGATTACTACTTGTTTTACTTTTAGTTTCATCACTATTTCTAATTACGCTAGATCTGCGTGGCGTAAACCTTGCTGGTGGCCTGCGAAGTGCAACGCAGACAGTGCTCTCACCGGTAGAGAATCTTTTCGCTAAAGTATTTTCACCTGTCGGAAACTTCTTCGGTGATGCTAAAAATCTTGGTAAATCCAGAAAAAAGATTGAAGAGCTAACCACTGAGGTAGATAAGTTAACTGCGCAAGCTGCAATTAATGAGGATATCGCCGGACAGTTAAATCAATTAAAGGGTGTTTTAGATTTAGCTGGTCGTGGGGGATACAAAGTTGTTGCCGCAAAGGTAATTAACCGTGGTTCAAATTCCACATTTAAACAAACCATCACCATTGATGCTGGTTCATCCTCTGGAATTGAAAAAAATATGACTGTCATATCAGAGGCTGGCTTAGTTGGAGTTGTAAAGAGCGTTACATCAAATACTGCAATTGTTTTATTAATGAGTGATCCCACATTTAAAATTGGCGTACGAATTGCCGGTACGCAATCTGTAGGAGTTGTCTCTGGTCAAGGTGGAGATTCTTATTTGCTGCAGTTATTAGATACAACTGGTGAGATTAAAAAAGGTGATGTATTAATTGCGCGCGGCTCAGATAACAATCGACCATTTGTTCCAGGTGTCCCAGTAGGTGTTGTAAATACGGTGCAAAGTAATGCATCTTCAATTACCCAAAATGCTGATGTTGATGGCATAACTAATTTAGATAAAATTGGTGTAGTTGCAGTAGTTATAACTGCACCAGCTGAAGCAGCACGTGAATCCTTGTATCCAAAGCCGGCGCCGGTTGTTACAGTATTTGTAACACCAACTCCAACGCCTTCACCTACTACTAAAAAATAGTTTATGAGTCAGCTTCGACTGTTAAATACCTCGTTATTCCTATTAATTACCTTTATCATCCAAGAGAGTTTGATCGCTCGAATTAATTTTCCGTGGCATGGCTTTTCGCTCTATTTAGCAGCCTTACTTGCGATGTTGGCATTTGAAGATAGAACCGGATCTTTAATTTTTGGATTTATTGGTGGATTATTTTTAGATTTGGCACCATCGGCGCAAACTCCATTTGGGCAGTGGGCGTTAGCGCTTACATTTATAGGTTACTTGTTCTCTGTTAACCGAGAAACAATTGGTGATTTCACCGATCGACCAGTGGCATTTGTAACCTTTATTTCACTTGCATCAGCGCTGGCGATGTTTTCATTCCTAGTTCTAGGAGTATTACTAGGTCAGGAAAATGGCGGATTTGCAAATAACTTTGGCATTATCTTGGCTAATTCGATTTGGACATTCTTTATTACGCCAATATTTCTGCCGCTAATAATGCGCATTCGCCGCTTCCTGCTTTCTAGTAGAGATTTAATATGAGCCAAAAATCTCGATTAAATATGGTGGTTTTTCAAACCCTAATATTTTCTTTAGTGGCATCTTTATTTGGTCGCCTGCTTTATATCCAAGTTCTAGATTCCGGTAGATACAAAGAGGCTGCGATTAGCATTCAAAGTCGCGACATCATTACACCTGCAGTACGCGGTGCTATTACAGATATCAATGGCACGCCAATGGTGATTGATCTACCTGGTTTAGTTGTTTCAGTAAGTCGCGTTACCTTAGATAAACAAATTGATCAGGGGAGCTCTGTTTTAGCTCGCATGGCGACACTCTTCTCACTTGAGTACTCCGATATTTTCCAACGCACCAGATTATGTGGTGAATTGCCAAAAGATAATCGCACTGGTTGCTGGAATGGAACTAGATACCAACCAATTCCGATTATTGGTAATGCCACAAAAGATGAAGCATTAAAGATTATGGAAAATGCTGATCAATTCCCTGGAATTGAAGTTGCTACCGTGCCTATTAGAAGTTATCCATCACTTGAGGGTGAAAATGTTGCGCATGTGCTGGGATATGTCGGTGCGGTATCAGATGAGGATTTAAAAAATCCAGAGGAAAATTACTACCGCAGTGAGGTTATTGGAAAAACTGGTTTGGAGATTGAATACAACGATTACTTGCGAGGCATTCCGGGTATTAGAACTGTTTTAGTAAATCGCAAAGAGGTAGTAACTAAACAATCTACTAACACCAAAGCAATTGCTGGAAATAATCTAATTACAAATATTGATGCCAAATTACAATCCACGGTAGAAAAAGCTTTGAAAGGTGCAGTACTTCGCGCAAAAGGTTCTGGCTATAAAGGTGATTCAGGTGCGGCGGTTGTTTTAGAGATTAAAACTGGTCGGGTTTTAGCGATGGCTTCATACCCAACTTATGATCCATCACTCTGGCAAAAAGGTTTAACAGTTAAACAAGCAACTGATTTGTTTAGTGAGAAGACTGGCGTACCAGCTTTATCACGTGCTATTCAAGGATTGTTTGCACCAGCATCCACCTTTAAATCAGTCTCAGTAGTTGCCGCAGCCAAGGCTGGTTATGATTTAAATAAGAGTTATGACTGCCCAGCCGGTGTTGAGATCGGTAACAGAACATTTAAGAACTTCGACAGCATTGCTGCCGGGCGAATCTCATTAGAGCAAGCAATAGCCATCTCATGTGACTCACTTTGGTATCAAATTTCTTATGATGAATGGGTTCGAGATGGCGGCTTAAAGCCAAAATCTAATCCAAATGATTACTTCTTTAATGCGGCTAAAGAGTTTGGTATTGGCTTAAGCACTGGAATAGATCTTCCTAGTGAATCATCTGGCCGGCTACCAAATCGAGAGTGGAAGAAGAATTGGTATGAACAAAATAAGGATTTCTACTGTAATTACAAAACCAGAGCGCAAAAGCAGGATTTAACTCCATACTTAATTGAGATTGCCCGCGAAAACTGTATTGATGGAAACAAGATTCGCGCTGGCGATGCAGTTAACTTTTCAATTGGTCAGGGCGATACCTTGGTTACACCTTTAAAGTTAGCTCAGATATATGCGGCAATTGCTAACAATGGAACTTATTACAAGCCGCAGATTGCGCGAGCAATTGTTGATCAAGATGGGAAAGTAATTAAAGATTTTAAGCCAATTGTTGCTGGCAAGGTTGATGCAGAACAATCCACATGGGATTTCTTGCATAAATCACTTCGCTCAGTTGTAACAAGAGGAACTGCTGCCGGATCATTTTCTGGTCTTAAGGTTGCAGTAAGTGGCAAGACTGGAACTGCTCAAGTATTTGGTAAGAATCCAAATGGAAGTGCAAAAGATGACACATCTTGGTTTGCTTCATATGGTCCAACTGAAAATCCACAATATGCAGTTGTCATGATGGTTAGCCAGGGTGGTTTTGGTGCGTCAACATCAGGAGTTGGCGTGCGCGAGATTTATCAAACATTGTTGGCACCAGGCAAAGAGATATTTCCAAATGGCGTGCCAAGCACAATTCCAAAGGTAGATTTGAAGAAGGTATCTAAGGTGAAAGTTGATTTAACAGGAGTAAAGGTGAATGGGGGCAAAGTGCAATGAGTGCAAATATTAAAGTTGCCCGCCCAAGCCGAACTAATTTTGCTAGCTTCGACAAGATTTTATTATCCGCTGTTGCGGCATTGCTAGTAATTGGCACACTTTTGGTTTACGCCGGCACTCGTGAATGGTTTAGATCAAACAATCTAGATCCTGAGTATTACCTAAAGCGCCATGTATTAAACATATTAATTGGTGCATTACTTGCCTATGGCACAACTTTGGTTGATTATCGATTACTTCGCGCATACACACCAGTTGTTTGGGGCGCCGGAGTACTTGGTTTATTAGTTGTATTAGTCGCCGGCACAACTGTAAATAGCGCCAAAGCATGGATTGCATTTCCTGGCGGTTTTCAATTACAGCCAGCGGAGCTAGCAAAGATTTCCATCATTGTAGGAATGGCGATGGTCCTTGCAGAACGAAAAGATTTGCGGGGAGATCCGGTTGATTCCGATGTCGCTAAATCATTATTAGTTGCTGCCATTCCAGTTGGATTAATTTTGTTACAACCAGATTTAGGAACTGTTTTAATTATCTCAGCCGCTGTAGTTGCCATGATTGGTGCATCGGGTGCGCCATCTAGATGGGTTGCTGGTTTGTTGATTGTTGCTGCCGTTGGTGGATTTTTTGCAGTGCAGGCTGGTGTTGTAAGTGAGTACCAAGTAAAACGTTTGCAATCATTTATTGATCCAGCAGCAGATCCACAATTAAGTGGATATCAATTACGCCAAGCCAGAATCACAATTGGATCGGGTGGCTTCTTTGGTAAAGGCTTATTTGATGGGCCACAAACAAATGGTCGATTTGTACCAGAACAACAAACAGACTTTATCTTTACCGTTGCCGGAGAGGAGCTAGGCTTCTTAGGCTGCTCATTAATTCTTATTCTCTACAGCATTATCTTCATTCGCGGATTCATTATCGCCAGACGCACCAATGATTTATTTGGTCGATTAGTTTGCATTGGCGTTATTGCTTGGTTTGCATTTCAAACCTTTGAAAATATTGGTATGACAATGGGATTAATGCCGATGACTGGTGTGCCACTGCCATTTCTTTCATATGGCGGTTCATCAATGTTTGCTAATTTAATTGGTGTTGGTCTGCTGCAAAATGTTCATGTCAGAAGCCGTTAAACACGCATAAATCACGCTTAAGTTGGCAGAGGCTGGTTTGATCTGCGATACTTGCGCTACGCAATCAGCGCGAGGATAAAGATCCAACGCCGCGGTTACGTCACAATTTTTAAGTATTACAACTTAAGTTTGTTAATCAGATTTAAGTTTTAAACAAAGAGAATTGAAGAAGAAATGCTGCAAAACTGCAGTAATTAAATTTTTGAAAAGGATTTGATTTATATGGCCGATGAGCCTAAAGCACCTCGTAAACGTGCTGCGAAAAAAGCAGCAAGTACAGTTGATAAGACTGAAGATAAAAAAGATTCGAAAAAATCTGCAAAATCTATTCCAGTTCCACTATTTCAAGCAGCTCCTGCAACTGAGAAGGTAAAGGCAACTAAACCAGCCAAGGCGGTTGCTGAAGTACCTGCAGAAAAATCTACCGATGACAGTGAAGATGCTCGTCGTCGTCGCCGACGTGGTGGCCGTGGTCGCCGTCGTGGTGGTAAAGATGCAACGGGCGCCGATGTTGAAGAGAGCAATGAAGATTCAACACAGGAGAGCACTGAAGATTCAACTGATGGTGCAACACCAAGACGTCGACGTCGCCGACGTGCGCGTGGTGAAGGTGTAACACCGGGAGAGACCATTGAAGAAGATGGCGTAATTACAGTTGTAAAAGTACGTGAAGCGCGAGTTCGCGAACCACGTCCAGAACGTTCAGATCGCAATGACAGTCGTGGACGACGTGATCGTGGCGATAGATATGACCGACGTGATCGTGGCGATAGATATGACCGCCGCGAACGCAGAGATTTCACTCGCAAACGCGGAACAATTATTACCGATTCAGAGTTTTTATCTCGCCGCGAATCTGTAGAGCGCTCAATGTTAGTTCGCCAAATTGCCGACCGCACGCAAATTGCAATTATTGAAGACAATGTAATGGTTGAGCATTATGTAAATCGAAATAGCAATATTTCCTATGTTGGAAACGTCTACTTAGGTAAGGTACAAAACGTACTTCCATCTATGGAAGCTGCTTTCGTTGATATTGGTAAGGGCCGTAACGCGGTTCTTTACGCAGGTGAAGTCAATTGGGATGCACATGGTTTATCCGATACCGCACCTCGCAAAATTGAACATGTATTAAAAACTGGTCAATCAGTATTAGTACAAGTAACCAAAGATCCAATCGGACAAAAGGGTGCACGTTTGACTAGCCAAGTTTCACTTCCTGGTCGTTACTTGGTTTATGTGCCAAGTGGCGAGATGAGCGGCATCAGTCGTCGTCTGCCTGATCAAGAGCGCTCTCGTTTGAAATCTATTTTGAAGAATTTAGTTCCAGAAGAGGCGGGCGTAATTATTCGTACCGCAGCTGAAGGAATCTCTGAGGAAGAGATCGAGCGCGATGTACTTCGTCTTAAGGCGCAATGGGAAGATATCGAAAAGAAAGCTAACGCTTCCAGCACAAATGCACCGGCACAACTTTATGCAGAGCCAGATCTAACTGTGCGCGTAATCCGCGATATCTTCAATGAAGATTTCAACAAGATGTTGGTACAAGGTGATTCTGCTTGGGATGATATTCAAAATTACATCGGTCACATTGCACCTGAACTTGCTAGCAAGATTGAAAAGTGGACTGGTAGCCGCGACTTATTTGCTGAAAACCGAGTTGAAGAGCAGTTAGCAAAAGCATTTGATCGCAAGGTTTATCTGCCATCTGGTGGATCATTAGTTATTGATCGCACTGAAGCGATG
>WLQA01000038.1 GCA_009698515.1 Actinomycetota bacterium | reverse complement strand
GTCCAACTGAATGAACTACTTGAATGTTACTTTCGGTAAAAAACGCAAGTGATTGCATAATCGCCTCATTTATGTGACGAGATCCAAGTGAGCCACCAAAGACCAATAAAATTGGCTTCGCCTCGGATAGCCCCCATTTTTGTATTTGCAATCTTTTTATTTCAGATTTTTGCTGATCGGATAATTTGTGATTTTCCAAAATTTCTGCGCGTAATGGCATCCCAATCAATTTGGAGCTTCGCCACTTACCAATTTTTTGCTTTGCGCTAGAAAAAGCTACGAAAACCTCCTTCGCAAAATTCACACCCAATCTATTCGCCCAACCAGGAATAGCGTTTGCTTCATGAACAAATATTGGCTTGCGTAAGATGGCTGCCGCAATATAAATAGGTGGGCAGGCATATCCGCCAAAACCAATTATCAAATCAGCGCTCTTGCAAATTTGCAGACCCTGCCAAATTGCCCCGATAAACCTAAATGGCCAGATAAATACTGATGGTGTTAACTCTCTTGGCAGTAATATTTTAGGAATATGAAGTAACGCAAACCCAGCTTTAGCTACCAATTGATTTTCTAAACCATTCTTAGTGCCAACAAATACCAAATCAAGCTCTGGTTTTAACCTTCTTAACTCCGCAGCAACAGCTAATGCGGGCTCAACATGGCCTGCAGTTCCACCGCCGGCAAAGATAACTTTTTGGCTCATCTCCCTAATTTTCGCACGCGAGTCGCCTTTATTCCTTCAGCAATCTCTGGAGTTCTGCGTGCCACGCCTAAAACAAAGCCAATTGCAAGGAAGTTTGCGATCAGCGAAGATCCACCATAGGAAATAAATGGCAGAGTCACGCCAATCACCGGAAGTAATGAAGTTACCGATCCAATATTTACCGTTACTTGAATCAGAAACCAGCAAGCAATTCCTGCTGTGGCATATCTTGAAAAGGAATCTTTAGTTTTTATTGAAACTCGGAATATTCCATAAATCAAAGCTGAAAATAAAATTAAAACAACTAGCGTTCCAAGCAATCCAAGCTCTTCTCCGATCACAGCAAAAATAAAATCGGTGTGAGCTTCTGCCAAATTTGCCCACTTTTGTTTACTTGCACCTAACCCGGCTCCGAACAAACCACCACTTGCTAATCCCATGATGCTATGTGCTGGTTGCCAGCCAGCAAATTTGTAATACTGCTCATCAAACGGATTTAAAAAAGCGGTTAATCGATGCATGCGATTGGGGCTAGTTACCGCCATCGCGCCAATTATCAATGCAACAGCCAGTGCGGCATATCCAAAAACTCTTAATTTTTCACCGGAGATGAAAATGATCCCGCCAAGAATGGCAAAAATTAAAATTCCAGTACCTAAATCATTTTCATATAAAACAAATCCTTCAATTGCAATTGCTGCAGGTAGAACAACTAGGAGTGGGTGTTTGATAAATCCATCTTCACTTCGCGTTTCACTTATGCGTAAATGCAAGGCACACCAGAGAATTAAACCCAATTTGGCAAATTCCGAAGGCTGCAATGTAAATCCCGCAAACTCAATCCAATTTCGATTGCCATTTACATTTTTTCCTAGACTTGGCACCAACGGCAATGCCAAGAAGAAAACTGAAAGGAGTAATGAGTACCTAGCAACGCTTTGCCAGATCGATCCCCTTACCTTGTAAGCCCAATAAGCACCAAAGCCAGCCAGTATTAAAAAGAAGAATTGTTTGATAAAGATTGAATATGTTGAACCGTTGTCCTGTAGAGATTTAACTGCTGAGGCGGAGAGCACCATGGTTAATCCCAAACTTGAAAGGGCAATTACTGACCAAATAATTAAATAAAATGGAAGTTCAGCTCGCTTGAAAACCTTTGCGTACTCGCGCACTGTGGAGTTTGTGCTCATGAAAGCTGCTTTACCGCTTGGGCAAATAATTGCCCGCGTTCTACATAAGATGAGAATTGGTCCATGGATGCACATGCTGGAGCCAATAAAACATTATCGCCAGGTTGCGCTAACTGTGCTGCATAAGAAACCACATCTTGCATTAATTTTTTATTATCACTTTTCATATCAATGAGTTTTACTGAAATACTTGGCGCATACTTTTGTAGTGCTTGCGCTATTAAATCTCTATCTGCACCGATTAATATCGCCGCCTTAATTCGATTTGCACATTGCTTTACTAACTCATCCATGGCTGCACCTTTTGCCAAGCCCCCAGCAATCCAGATGACATTAAAATTGGCCATGATTGAAGCTGCCGCCGCATGTGGATTTGTAGCTTTAGAATCATCAATCCAATTAATTTCCTTATCACTTCGTACTAATTCCATCCGGTGGTGATCGGTGGTGAAGGAATTTAATCCAGATTTAATCTTGGCATAATCAATTTTTAAAGAAAGTGCCAATGAAGCCGCGGCCATGGCATTTAAAATATTGTGCGGCACGGTCGGAGTGATGTCGACTAACTCCGAAATTTCTTGTGCCTCATTTGGTGTTGGCGAAAAGGCTCGATCAATCAATAACTCTTCGACTAATCCAATTTCACCAGGTGCTGGTGTGTCTAGGGAAAACCAAATAACATCTGTTAAACCAGCGCATCTAGTTTTTAACTCTGGGTCAGATTTATTCAAAATTACCTGTTTTGATTGAGAAATTAATTTCAATTTTGCCTTTGCGTAGGCATCAAAGCTGCCATGCCAATCAATATGATCTGGTGCAATATTTAGAATGGCAACTGATTCATACTTAGGCAATTCACTCCAGTCAATCTGAAAAGAGGATAGTTCTAAAGCTAAATAATCATAAGGATGAGCTTTGCAAACCGCTGAAATAACAGTTTCGCCAACATTTCCACAAGCTATTCCATTTAAACCTGACTCATGAAAAATACTTTCCACCATCTGAATTGTCGTGGTTTTTCCATTTGTGCCAGTTAATGCAACCCATTTCTGGTTTGGTGCTAATTCATTCTTAATTAACCATGCCAGATCAATTTCACTCAAGATTTCAACGTTGCGCTTTTGCAGATCTATAACTACCGGATGATCTTTACGCCAGCCTGGTGAAACAACTGCGAGGTCAACATCGACTGGTAAATTTTTTACCGCCGATTCCTTTTTTTGCTCATCAAATAATGTTACTTGGGCGCCAAATTTAATTAACTCCTGCGCTACCGCTTGACCTGTAATGCCTGCGCCCACGACCAAACATTTCTTGCCCGCTAGTTGAGCAATAAAGCTCATGTTATGAAACTACCCATTGCGCATAGAACAAACCTAAACCGGCCGCTACGCCTAAGCTGGCGATAATCCAAAATCTAATAACAATTGTTACCTCTCCCCAACCCATTAATTCAAAGTGGTGCTGAAGGGGTGCCATTTTAAATACTCGTTTTCCACCGCTTAATTTAAAGTAACCAACTTGGATAATCACAGATGATGTAATTAGAACAAATAAAAATCCAAGAACTACCAATAGAAGTTGTGTGCGTAAGGTAATTGCAATTCCAGCAAGTGCTCCACCTAGTGCAAGCGAGCCGACATCACCCATAAATATTTTTGCAGGAGATGCGTTCCACCATAGAAAACCACCACATGCGCCAGCAAATGCGGCAGCCAAAACGGCAAGATCTAATGGATCACGAACTGCATAACATTTTAAACCTGGTGAAACTGCGCAACTTTGGCCAAACTCCCAGACGCCAATCAAAATAAAGGAGATAAAAACCATCACAGCAGCGCCGGTAGCTAAACCATCTAAACCATCAGTTAAATTAACACCATTACTAGTTCCAAGAATCATTAAAACTACCCAGATAATTACGGCAACAACGGCAAGTTTTATTGAAGTGTCGCGAACCGTCGAAAGGTTTGTAGAGATTGGTGTTAAGCCATCATTATCTGGAAATTGCAATCCGGCATATCCAAAAGCGGCTGCCACAATAATCTGACCAAGAATCTTCTGTTTAGCATTTAAACCAAGGGAACGCTTTTTTGCCACCTTCAAGAAATCATCAATAAACCCAACAACTCCTAAACCAATTACCAAACCAATTACCAATACCGCAGATGTAGTAGTTGAAATACCAGTAATCAAATGGCTTAAGCCATAACCCAAAACCGCGGCAGAGATTAAAATTAATCCGCCCATTGTTGGAGTACCTCGTTTTGTGTGGTGAGAGGTTGGTCCATCATCGCGAATAAATTGCCCATAACCTTTGCGCGCTAAAAATTTAATTAAAGCCGGCGTTGCAAAAAAAGCGAAAATCGCTGAGATGGCGCCAGATAACAAAATGCCTTTCATGACTCGCCCCCGCTCCATTTAGCTTTGATTGCATCTGCGATCAATTCAAATTTTTCAGATCTAGATGCTTTCAAAAGCAATACATCTCCAGCTGAAAAATTACTGGATAACTGTAAAACAGCATCGAGGTTTGAACAGTTATAAAAACTCATCTCTTTCAATATTTCTGGCGTATTACCCGCTTCGTACAGATCGGTCCCGACCGAAACAAAATGATCCACACCTGATTGCGCAGCAAATTTGATTACATCTAAATGTCCTTGCATCTGGCTGGTACCTAGCTCATGCATCTTGCCGACAATTGCCCACGATGCTCCGCCTCCGACTTGCGAAAGTAAAACTAAACTTTTAATTGCAGCTTTCATGCTTTCTGGATTGGCATTGTAGAAATCGCTAATCACGGTAATGTCAGAAACTTCATCAACTTGCATCCGCCATTTGCTAGAAAGTACCGCCGTTGTTAATCCATCAGCAATCTTTTCGTTGCTAACTCCAAGGGCATGCGCAGCACTTGCTGCCGCTAATGCATTTGTAATTTGATGTTCGCCTAGTTGCTGCAACGAAACTGGGACTCGGCCAGTTGGTGTAACTAGATCAAAATGAGCAAAGCCGCCCGGAAGTTCAATATCTGCTGCACGGACATCTTCACCAATTACTATTTTTTGTAGATCCAATCCATCTGCCATCTTCGGTGTAAATGGATCCAGATTACCCAAGACTGCAACTGCGCCAGTTGGTAGGCCATTAATTAATTCAGCTTTAGTTTTCGCAATATTTTCTACGCTGCCAAACTCTGATAGATGAGCAGTTCCAACAACTAGGACAACTCCTACATTTGGCAAGGTTGCTTGAGTTAGCAACTTAATATCGCCAGTATGACGGGCGCCCATTTCTACAATACAAAATTGGGTTTCCTCATCAGCTCTTAATACTGTTAGCGGTACACCTATTTCGGTATTGAAATTAGCCTCAGTGGCTACGGTTTTACCCACTTGGTTCAAGATAGATAGCAAATACTCTTTGGTTGTGGTCTTTCCTTGTGATCCGGTTATGCCAATTAACTTCATATTCGGTAACTTTTTACGAACCGCTGTAGTCAATTTTAATAATGCCACTCCAACATCTTTTACTAAAATTGCTGGTCCAGTTACAGTTTTTGAAACTAATGCGAAGCTAGAACCTTTGTTCAGCGCGGTTGCCACGAAATCATGTCCATCAACTTTCTCACCAATAAAAGCAACAAAAAAAGTACCGGGGGCTGCATAATCGGTATTTACGATCGGAATCTGGTTTAAAATTTTATCTTCTGCAAGATCAATCAATTGGCCATCAACGATTTCGGCAAACTCTTTGGCGGTTAATTTAATCATGTTGTATCACCTGTTTAATCTGCTTACTTAATTCAATGCGATCATCAAAGGGCGTAATCACGCCTGCGATTTCTTGGCCGACTTCATGACCTTTGCCAAGCAACATAATTGTGTCACCACTTTTTGCAATAGATACTGCATGTGCAATTGCATCTTTGCGATCAACTATTACCGTACTTGGATGAGTTACTTTAGATTGGCCAACCATTTGATTTAAAATTTCAGCTGGTGATTCAGATCGAGGATTATCACTTGTAAAGATGGCAATATCAGCGCCATTAATTAGCGACTCTCCCATTAGGGGGCGTTTTCCTTTATCTCGATCACCACCACAACCTAAAATCCCAATTAAATTGCCAGATGTGAACTTACGAGCTGCAGCTAGAACTCGCGCTACCGCATCCGGAGTATGGGCATAATCAACCAACGCATTAAATTTTTGACCTAGCTCTATTTGTTCTAACCGGCCAGAAACACTCTTTAATTTTTGGATCGCTTTGCTAATTTGATCATCAGTTAAGCCAGATGCTGCCGCGATTGCAACAGCCAAAATAAGGTTATCCAAATTATGTTCACCAAGCAGATTAAAGGTACCGCTTATGTTTCTTCCTTCATCATTAACAATCTCGATCTCAAAGCCGGTTTGAATTGGGAGATAACTCTTAAAATGCCAATTTCCGGCCTTACTTGATCTAGAGACGGTAATTACCTTTGATTTAATCTGGTTACTCAACTTATCGCCATATGAATCATCGATGTTTATTACTGCAACATCACTAAGTTCTGGCGTAAATAAGATTGCTTTTGCAGCAAAGTATTTATCCATACTCTCATGAAAATCTAAGTGATCCTGTGTTAAGTTTGAAAAAGCTGCAATTTGAAAATGCGAACCAGTTAATCTGCCTTGTACTAGTGCATGGCTACTGACTTCCATAGCCAAATGAGAAACTTTGTTCTCGATCATCAAGGCCGCGATAGCCTGCAAATCACAAGCCTCTGGCGTAGTTCTCTCACCAGTGAAATTCTTTCCAGCAATTTCCGTTCCAATTGTGCCTATTACACCGGTAGTTAATTCAGAAGATTGCCAAATTTGATTTAGTAAATGTGCGGTTGTGGTTTTGCCATTAGTGCCAGTTATCCCAACTGACATTAACTTTGAAAAAGGATTTTGATAAATCCAAGCTGATAATGGACCAACTAGTTGTCGCAGATTGCTTGAAATAAATATTGGCAGTGAAATATCAATGGCTTTATCACTTAATACTGCTACTGCGCCATTAGAAATTGCTTGATCAACATAATTTATGCCATGAGTTTTACTTCCTGGTAATGCGATAAATAGATCACCAGGTTTAACTGCTTGGGCATTTATGGCAACGCCTGTGATATTTACCGATTTATTGAAAATTACTGGATCGAAATCTTGTAGGTTTTTACTTGCGGTCTTTGGACGAGGCAACATTGATCATGCACTCTTTCCGGTTTTACTTTTTAATTTACTTTCAGT
>WLQA01000037.1 GCA_009698515.1 Actinomycetota bacterium | reverse complement strand
TCTGATATAGAAATTCTCGCCTACCTAAACAACCCAGGCAGTAGAAATCTAGATTTAGCAGATTTGGCCCAACGCTTAATTGGGGTATCAATTGAACAAGATGGTTTATTTGTTGAATTCAACCCAGCTACCGCCAGTTGGATTTATGAAATTAATAAAATTTTGTTCTCGGAACTACAAGAGAAGAAAATGGAGAAGCTTTATCAAGATTTAGAGATACCTACTCTGGTGGCGCTGGCTAAATTGGAAATGATTGGAATTGGTGTAGATAAAGCTGGATTAAGTAAATTATCCAAGAATTTTGCTTCTATTGTGGCTGAGCATACCGAGGGTGCTTACAAAGCAGCTGGACATGAATTTAATGTGGCTTCACCCAAGCAGTTGCAGGTTGTTTTATTTGATGAACTTAAGCTACCAAAAACCAAAAAAATCAAAACTGGATTCACAACAGATGCTGAAAGCTTGGAATGGTTGTTGAATAAAACAAAACATCCAATCCTGCAACATTTAATGAGAATTCGTGAAACAAGTAAATTGCAAAGCACAATTGATGGATTACTTAGTGCAATTGCAAGCGATGGGCGGATCCACACAACCTTTCAACAAACTGTTGCCGCCACCGGCAGACTTTCCTCTACCGAACCCAATTTGCAAAATATTCCGGTGCGCACAGATGAAGGTAGAGAAATTAGAAATTGTTTTATAGCGCAAGCTCCTTACGAGCAATTACTAACTGCAGATTACAGCCAAATAGAGATGCGCATCATGGCGCACCTATCTGATGACAAGGGCTTGATCGCCGCCTTTGAAACTGGTGAGGATTTACATTCAACAGTGGGCGCTCAAGTTTTTGGAGTTAAAGCTGATGAGGTAGATCCAGAAATGCGCAGAACAATTAAGGCAATGTCTTATGGCTTAGCTTATGGTTTGTCCGCATTTGGATTGGCGCAACAATTAGATATTGATCCCACTGAAGCTGGTGAGTTGATGAGTAAGTATTTCGAGCGCTTTGGTGGAATTCGCGACTACCTTAAAACGGTGGTGGATGTTGCTAGACAAAAGGGATACACCGAAACTATTTTGGGTCGCAGAAGATATCTGCCTGATCTAAATCATGATAATCGCCAGCGCAGAGAGATCGCAGAGCGTGCGGCACTTAATGCACCGATACAAGGTAGCGCTGCTGACATAATTAAAATTGCACTTCTCAAGGTCAATCAAGGCATTAGCGATGCAAAATTAAAATCTAGAGCGTTATTGCAAGTGCATGATGAATTAATCTTTGAAGTTATGCCAGGGGAGCGCGATCTTCTTGAAGGAATTGTCAGAGATGCAATGTCGCGCGCTTTTAAATTACGAGTTCCATTGGATGTAAATATTGGTTTTGGTACCAGCTGGGATGCTGCCGCACACTAATTTAATTATTTATTAGTATCCAAATTTGATTCAATCGCTTCTTCATCCTCTTTATCTGATGGCACTCGATCAGCTGCTTGAAGTAAGGTACTTCCAGATTTAAATACAACAAATCCAATGCCAATGCATATGGTTGTTAGCGCCAATACATATCTTGGTGAGTAGTGTTCAGAGATAAAGCCACCGAGTGCAGCACCAATTGAGGCAAATGTGCCTTCAACTGTCCAAAGCCAGCCAAGAGCTGCAACTGCAGAGCCTTTTGGACGAACCGCCTCTGAAATTTCAAAGTAAAAGACTTGCAAACCACCAGACATTAAACTCATAGAAGCGGTAACAATCATCATTGACCAACCTGGATAGGTAAAGGCGAGCGGTAAGGAAAGTACAAACCATGCGCCATAAATTCTGCGAAACGCTTTTAATGATGAGGTTTTCTTAGAAATACTTCCGGCAAGTAATCCACCAATCACATTCCCGGCGGCCATAATCGCGAAGATAAAACCAGTCCGATGTGCAACATTTTCTAAGGTGGCAAATGCTGGTACTGCGATATCAAAGGCACCCCAACCTAAGCCAATGAAAACTCCTTCTACCATCATTAATTGCATGGCGGGAGTTCGCCAAACCGCTAAATCACCAGCCTCTTTTTTCTCTGGTACCCAATTACGCAATTGCGGGGTAAATGAAAGAGAAAGTCCACCAATAATTATTAAAACCGAACAAAGTTCAAGTGCGATATCGGGTGAGGAGTTAAGTGAAATACTGGTTGCTATTAGTGGGCCAAAAACGCCAACTGAATTCATCACAGCTGTATCAACTGCATATGCGGTTCGAACCTGATCTGCTGGCACTGTTACTTTCCACAAAGGGCGAACCGATAAATTAATTGGCGGGGCAGAAAAACCTAAGATGAAAGCAAATAAAACTAAGGTAGTTTTTGAATTGCCAGTTGAAAACAGCATGATTAAAATTGCATAGCCAGGTGCAAAAAAGCGCAATGGAATTTTCATTCCAAATCGATCAATCAATGTGCCGCGCAATCCAGCTGTTGTGGCACCGGCAACGCCATTTACTCCCGTTGCTAATCCAGCTACAGCAATAGAACCGGTTGTTTGTTGCACTTTAAAGAAAATACTTAAAGAGATCATTCCGTAGGCAATACGGGCTGGAAATGATGCAATCAATAGGTATTGAGCAGATTTATTACGAATAATGACTAAATACCGCTCCATTAGGCTCATCTTAGCCAGCGGTGAGTTTGACCGCACGAAGCATGCGAAAGTACCCTTGCCCGTCCCTGTCCCTACTAGTTGTTTCACCCTCGGAGTACACCTACATAATGACCCCTTCACAAATTGCAGTAAATGACATTGGAAGTGCAGAAGATTTCTTAGCCGCCATCGAAGGCACAATCAAGAATTTTAACGACGGAGATTTAGTTTCCGGAATCGTTGTACAGATAGACCGCGAAGAGGTTTTGTTAGATATTGGTTATAAAACTGAAGGTGTAATTCCATCTCGCGAACTCTCAATTCGCCATGATGTTGATCCAAGTGAATTGGTAAAAGTTGGCGATCGCGTAGAGGCACTAGTTCTACAAAAAGAGGACAAAGAAGGTCGCTTAATTCTTTCGAAGAAGCGCGCCCAATATGAAAAAGCCTGGGGCGATGTTGAAGGCAAGAAAGAGCGCGATGAAGTTGTTACTGGAACTGTTATTGAAGTTGTTAAGGGTGGCTTAATTGTTGACATTGGTCTTCGTGGCTTCCTACCTGCATCACTTGTAGAAATGCGCCGAGTTCGAGATTTAACTCCTTACATTGGCCAACAAGTTGAATGCCGAATCATTGAATTAGATAAGAACCGCAACAATGTTGTGCTTTCTCGTCGAGCCTTCTTAGAACAATCACAATCTGCTTCACGTACAACTTTCCTAAACCAATTGCAAAAAGGACAGGTACGAACTGGTGTAATTTCATCAATCGTAAACTTTGGAGCATTTGTTGATCTAGGTGGCGTAGATGGTTTAGTTCACGTTTCTGAGCTTTCTTGGAAACATATTGATCATCCATCTGAAGTTGTTGAAGTAGGAGATGAAGTTACTGTTGAGGTCCTAGAAGTTGATTTTGAACGCGAGCGTGTTTCATTATCACTTAAGGCAACTCAGGAAGATCCTTGGCAAGCATTTGCTCGCACACACACAATTAATCAAGTTGTGCCTGGTGAAGTTACTAAGTTAGTTCCATTTGGTGCCTTTATTAAGGTATTTGAAGGAATTGAAGGATTAGTACATATCTCAGAGTTAGCAGAGCGCCATGTTGAAATTCCAGAACAGGTTGTTCAAGTTGGCGACAAATTATTTGTCAAAATTATTGATATCGATTTAGAGCGTCGACGTATCTCTCTTTCCCTAAAGCAAGCCAATGAAGGTGAAGAGGTTGAGATCGAAGCTTTTGATCCAACACAATACGGAATGCCTGCACGTTATGATGCAAATGGTAATTTCATTTATCCAGAAGGTTTTGATTCAGATTCTCAAGAATGGAAGCCAGGGTATGAAACCCAACGCGAAGAGTGGGAGCGTCAATACGCAGAAGCTCAAGCAAAGTTTATGGCTCATAAGAAGCAAAAGGCTGAAGCAAAAGCTGCAGATGCAGCCGCGCCAGTTGCAGAGTAATAAAGGATTGGAAAATTGCCTCGGGAAACCGGGGCAATTTTTGTTTAACTAAATGATTCTTGCCCTAAAAGATAGAGTTACGCCATGTTGATTGTGGCACTTACTGGGGGAATCGGTTCTGGAAAATCAACCGCAGGATCCACCTTTGAAAATTTAGGTGCCTTGGTAATAGATTCAGATCAATTAGCTCGCGAAGTAATTGAACGCGGCACACCAGGCTTTGATCAAATCATTCAAGAATTTGGTGATGGCATACTAAAAAACGGTGAGATCGATAGATCAGCACTTGCAGCAATAGTCTTCGAAGATCCAGCCCTATTATTCAAATTAGAATCAATTACTCATCCATTAATTAGAAAAGCTTTTCAAAATTACGTAACTAGGGCTCCGAAAGATGCAGTTGTAATTAATCAAATACCTTTGTTAGTTGAATCTGATCATAATTATAAATTTGACCTGGTAATCACCGTATCGGCTAAGCAAGAGCTGCGAAAGGAGAGATTATTAGCGCGTGGCCTTTCAGATGCAGAGATAGCCAGGCGCATGGCCGCACAGGCCACAGATCTGCAACGAGAAGCGATTGCCGATTTTGTAATTAACAATGATGGCGATGAAGCCTCTTTAATTAGCGAGATTGAAAGAATTTGGCAGAAACTTCAGATAATCAATAAGGCTAAATAGTGAGACCGGTTTCAGATTTACAACGTCGGGTCGAGCCCTTTCAAGTAATAAGTGATTATGTACCAGCTGGTGATCAACCTACGGCGATTGCGGAGTTGGTTTCTCGATTGCAAAAAGGTGAGCAAGATGTAGTTTTATTAGGTGCAACTGGAACTGGTAAATCAGCTACTACTGCTTGGCTAATTGAACAGGTACAGCGGCCAACTTTAGTTATGGCGCCCAATAAAACATTAGCCGCACAGTTAGCCAATGAATTTAAAGAGTTACTTCCCAATAACGCAGTCGAATACTTTGTTTCCTATTATGACTATTACCAACCAGAAGCGTATGTGCCACAGACTGATACTTTTATTGAAAAGGATTCATCGGTAAATGATGAGGTGGAACGTTTGCGCCACTCGGCTACCAACTCCCTACTTACTAGACGAGATGTAATTGTTGTGGCAACTGTTTCCTGTATTTATGGTTTAGGTACTCCGCAAGAGTATGTAGATCGAATGGTTAGATTAAAAGTTGGCGACTCAATAGATCGCAATCAATTACTTAGAAAATTTGTAGATATTCAATACAAGCGAAATGACATGGCTTTTGAACGGGGAACTTTCCGTGTTCGTGGTGACACGATCGAGATTATTCCTATGTATGAGGAGCTGGCATTGCGGATTGAAATGTTTGGTGATGAGATTGAAAAGATTATGACATTACACCCATTAACTGGCGAGATTGTCAGAGATGAAAGTGAGATGTATGTATTTCCTGCTACTCACTACGCGGCTGGTCCGGAAACTATGAAGCGCGCGATTATTGAAATCGAAGCCGAGATGGAGGAGCGGGTTAAGTTATTTGAGAAAGAGGGAAAGCTGCTAGAGGCGCAACGTATTCGAATGCGAACAACCTTTGATATCGAGATGATGCAACAACTTGGTTTTTGTTCCGGAATTGAGAATTATTCAAGACAGTTAGATGGTCGGCAAGCCGGGTCTGCGCCTAATTGTTTATTAGATTATTTCCCTGAAGATTTCTTAGTTGTAATTGATGAATCTCATGTCACCGTTCCACAAATTGGCGCGATGTTTGAGGGCGATGCTGCGCGTAAGCGAACATTGGTGGAGCACGGTTTCAGATTGCCAAGTGCTATGGATAATCGACCGCTACGCTTTCAAGAGTTTCTAGAACGCACTGGTCAAAAAGTTTATTTATCGGCTACTCCAGGAAAGTATGAGTTAGCTAAAACAGATAATGATGTTGTGGAGCAAGTCATTAGACCTACTGGTTTGGTGGACCCAAAGATTGTTGTAAAGCCAATTAAAGGCCAAATTGATGATTTAATTGCCGAGATAAAGATTCGCGCCGATAAAAACGAGAGAGTTTTAGTAACCACTCTGACCAAGAAAATGTCAGAGGATTTAACAGATTACATGCTCGGCCTTGGCGTGAAGGTTCGTTACCTGCACTCTGAGGTAGACACATTGCGCAGAGTTGAATTACTTCGCGAGCTGCGTACTGGTGAATATGATGTTTTGATCGGTATCAACTTATTACGTGAAGGATTGGATTTACCAGAAGTTTCACTGGTGGCTATTTTGGATGCGGATAAAGAGGGATTTTTAAGATCAACTACTTCCTTGATTCAAACCATAGGTAGAGCGGCTCGAAATGTTTCTGGTGAAGTTCATATGTATGCAGATAACATTACAAAATCCATGGCACAAGCAATTGATGAGACTAACCGCAGACGAGCTAAACAGGTTGCCTATAACAAAGAGCATGGGATTGATCCAACTCCGCTTCGCAAAAAAATCGCCGATATTACAGATTTGATCGCGAAAGAGATTGATGACACAGATGATCTGGCTAACTCTCAGAAGAAGGGATCATTTAGTGCTGGTTTAACCAAGGTAGATGTGGGTTCATTGCCAAGACAAGAGTTGGTTGCACTCATACAATCGCTCACTGAACAAATGCGCACAGCAGCAGCTGAATTAGGTTTTGAGTTAGCCGCCAGATTGCGAGATGAGATTCGAGAATTAAAACGGGAGTTACGAGGCATGGAGGAGGCGGGAAGTTAATGAATGATCGTCTAATCGTGCGCGGCGCTAGAGAACATAATCTAAAAAATGTGTCATTAGATATGCCCCGTAATTCTCTAATTGTTTTTACTGGCTTATCGGGATCAGGAAAATCCTCCCTTGCATTCGACACCATTTTCGCCGAAGGTCAACGTCGATATGTTGAGTCATTATCTGCTTACGCCAGACAATTTTTAGGTCAGATGGATAAACCAGATGTTGATTTTATTGAGGGTTTGTCTCCTGCAGTATCTATTGATCAAAAATCTACAAACCGAAATCCCAGATCCACAGTTGGCACAATTACCGAGGTCTACGATTATTTAAGATTGTTATTTGCTCGGGCTGGTAAACCTCACTGCCCAAAATGTGGCCAGGAGATTGCTAAACAAACACCACAAAATATTGTGGATCAAATATTGCAAATGCCTGTTGGAAGTAAGTTTCAAGTTCTAGCTCCTGTAATCAGAGCTCGTAAAGGTGAATTCCTAGAT
>WLQA01000036.1 GCA_009698515.1 Actinomycetota bacterium | reverse complement strand
GGTGGTGCTTTAGATAAAGAGGTACTTGGCGATATTTTGCGTTGGGTAAATGAGGAGCTACCAGAGGATAAGCCTCGTCACTTTCTTGGAATTGGTGAGCCTGATGATTTATTTGTTGGTGTGGAAAATGGCGCCGATACCTTTGATTGCGTTGCTCCTTCTAGGCAAGCCAGAACTAGCTCAGTCTTTACTAAAGACGGCCGGCTAAATGTTTCAAACGCCCCGCACAAGCGAGAGTTCAAACCAATTGAGGATGATTGCACCTGTTACACCTGCCGCAATTACACACGTGCTTACTTATGCCATCTTTTCCGCAGTAAAGAGATGGTTGCTTCAACATTAGCCACGATCCATAATCAACACTTTATAGTTGGTTTGGTCGCCAAGATGAGACAGACAATTATTGATGGTAATTTTTTTGAGTTTAAAAAAGATTTTATGGGACGGTATTACGGTAAGTAATTAAGTTGCTGTTTAGGCAACTTGGAATGAGCGTTTAGAAAGTCCCATCCAGTAACCATCGATCTCTGTTTGTGGTGCCACCTCAGCATTTGTAGCTGCTCCTAAGGTAATAAATATTGGTGCAAAGTGTTCAACTGTGGGGTGCGCATATGGCATTCCTGGCGCTAACTTTTTGTAATTCATTAACTCATCAACTGCGCCACGAGATAAAACCTCTTTTGCCCAAAGATCAAACTCAACCGACCAACCAGGCGCAGTTGCTTCGATGCGAAACTCCTTTAAAAATGGCAAGCCATGAGTTAAAAAGCCAGAGCCAATAATTAATACGCCTTCATCGCGAAGTGGTGCTAATCGTTTTCCTAATTCAAATAATTTCTCTGGATCAAAGGTAGGAATAGACATTTGAAGTACTGGAATATCTGCATCTGGAAACATCTTAAGAAGTGGCACATATGCGCCATGATCTAATCCCCGATTTGGATCTTGATGAACGGTTTCTCCCATGATTTTGCTGATGCGATCAGCTAAATTAGGTGCGCCAGGTGCTTTATATTGCAGGTTGTAGTACTTCGGATCAAAGCCACCAAAATCATAAATAAGCGGTGTGCCAGCCGTAGTTGAGCCAATCGTTAAAGGCGCTGATTCCCAATGCGCACTAACAATTAATATTGCAGTTGGACGATCTAACTTTGCCGACCAATTCGCAAGCTGCCCGGACCAAATTGGATCATCAAGTAATAACGGTGCTCCGTGGCCGATATAAAGTGCAGGTTGCTTGGTCATATCCATACCTTAGCAGATAGTTGAAATTTCAACTACTTTTAATTTACTTAACTTTGGGCAGATTCCAACCTTTTTTAATTGAAACTGAGCGAACTAGAACAATCACAGCACCAGAGATCAGTGCCACCGCCCCATTAGGCAAGCTGGTCGGTTCGATTAAGACATAAACCAAAGCACCTACTGTGCATGCAGTTCCTATTGTTTCGCGATGCAACAAAACTGGTTCTACTTGGCAAAGCACATCGCGCAACAAGCCACCTGCTACCGCTGTTAGAACTCCCAAAATTACTGCGGCAAAACTTGGTGCGTAATGATCTAATGAATATTGCACGCCCGAAACAACAGCTACCGCTAAACCCAATGTATCCATGGCTAAAACAACTTTTCCAACGGGGCGGGTAATTCGAAGTGCAATTGTGATTGCCACCGCCAGCAAAATTGATAGGAAGTACCAAGGTTGTTGCAACCAGATCGGGCGCTCGCCTAAGAACAAATTACGAAGTGATCCGCCGGTTAATGATGCAACAGTTGCAATTAATAAAATTCCGCCGTAATCCATTCGGCGATCTGCAGCTATGCGCGCTCCTACCAAGGCAAAAGCAAAGGTTGCGATTATGTCCAGCATGGCAATCATGGGTTAAATCTATAAGGTAAGCCTTATGAACTCATCAACAAACTCAGCCCGCACACCACTTAAAATCGGAATTCTGGGCGCCGCCCGAATTGCCCCAAGTGCCATCGTTGCTCCTGCTCATGCAACTGGCCATCGCTTAGTCGCAGTTGCATCGCGAGATATCAAAAAAGCTGAAGAGTTTGCCAAACAACATCAAGTAGAAGGTGTCTACGGGAATTACCAAGATTTATTAGATGATCCAGAGATTAATGTTATTTATAACGCCCTGCACAACGGAGCACATGGGCCTTGGAATATTCGCGCATTGCAAGCAGGTAAACATGTATTAAGTGAGAAACCTTCTGCATCAAATGCTGCTGAGGCAAATGAGGTTGCCCAAGTTGTTGCAAAAACCGGCAAAGTATTTATGGAGGGTTTTCATTATTACTACCACCCAGTTTTTCAACGCGCGTTGGAAGTTGTTAAATCTGGTGAAATCGGCGATGTAACTAAGGTGGAGTCGGCATTGATTATTCCAATGCCAGATCCAACTGATCTGCGTCTGCAATTTGATTTAGCGGGCGGATCATTAATGGATGTTGGTTGTTACTCACTTCATTCTCAGCGCATGATTTGTAATTTAATTACCGGCGGTGAGCCAACTGTTTTAAGCACTGAGGTAAATGCTGCAAAAAATGATATTGACACAAAGTTAAATGTGCAATTGCAATATCCAAATGGTGTTAAGGCTTATGCAAAGGGTGATTTTGAATCTCCAGCCTTTGACGCTCCCCTAACTATTACAGGTACTAAAGGCTCTGTTCATGTGCCAAATTGTGTTGTTTCTGGTTGGGATGATCGAGTAGTTATTACCGTTAATGCAACTGCGCGCACCGAACATCTTGGAACTCTTTCAACCTACACACATCAATTAATGGCCTTTGCCGATGCAGTTGATTTAGGAAAACCATTTAAGACTGATGCGCAGGATGCTTTTAAACAGATGCAGTTAATTGATGCTGCTTACTTAAATGCCGGACTTCCAGTCCGACCAGTTTTTAAGATTTAAGTAAGTGTCTACCCACACGATCACCTTTTTAGGTGGCGTGGAATCTGTAACTGGTTCCAGGTTTTTACTAGAAACAGATAATTTCAAATTATTAGTAGAAGCTGGAATGTTTCAAGGTCTTAAGGAGCTAAGACTTAAAAACTGGGAGCCATTTCCCATTAATCCAGCTGAGATAAATGCCATCATCATTACGCATGCACATTTAGATCATTCAGGATATTTGCCTCGATTAGTTCGTGATGGATTTAATGGCAAAATCTATTTAACTCAAGACACTGCAAAGTTAGTGGAAATCGTGCTTCGCGACTCCGCCCGCATTCAAATGGAGGATGCTAAATACGCTGAGAAAAAGGGTTACTCAAAACATGAAAAACCTGAAGCACTTTATAATTTAGAAGATGCCAATAAAACAATAACTAAGTTTGCACCAATTAAATTTCATGAACAGGTTGAGATCGCGCCAAGTATTTCGGCAACCTTTCACCGAAGTGGTCATATCTTGGGATCAAGCGTTGTTGAAGTATTACTCGATGGAAAACGAATTGTTTTCTCTGGTGATTTAGGAAGATCTCAACACCCATTACTAAATCCACCAGATCCAATGGTTTCAGGTGCGGTAGATGCTGTGATTATGGAATCAACTTATGGTGATCGCAAACATGAAGATACGCAGTTCTTACTTGAGCAAACTATAAACAAATGTGTACAACGAAATGGTTCGATCTTAATTCCGGCATTTGCAGTAGATCGTACCGAGGTAATTTTGATGATTCTCAAGCGGTTAGTTAAAGAAAATAAGATTCCTAATCTGCCAATTTTTGTAGATTCTCCAATGGCACTAGCCTCTTTAAATATCTACAAAATGGCGATGCAAAATGGATCTACTGATATTAAGCAGGAGTTACTAGATTCAGTTAAATTTGATGATCCATTTAATCCTGGAAATCTAAAAGGTGCTGAAACTGTTGAAGAATCTAAAGCACTAAATGATCCAAGCAAAAGCTGCATTATTATTTCCGCAAGTGGAATGGGCTCTGGCGGTCGAGTAGTTCACCATTTAGAAAATATGTTGCCACATTCTGAGCACGCTGTAATTTTGATTGGTTATCAAGCCGAGGGAACACGTGGTCGCGCACTTGTTGAAGGAGTTAAATCGGTAAAGATGCATGGCAAGCAAGTTTCAGTATTTGCTGAAATAGTTCAGATACAAGGGTTATCTGTGCATGCAGATGCAGATGAGGTATGTGAATGGCTAGGAACCAACAAAACGGCACCAACACATACCTTTATTGTTCACGGCGAACCCGCATCAAGTGCAGCGATGGCAGAGAAAATTAATTCCCAACTTGGCTGGAATACTGTTGTGCCAAAATTGAATCAAAAGTTTTATCTTTAAATTAAAAAACTTTCCTGAGCTTTTAATACCGCTGTTTTTCTGCCATCAACTCCCATTTTTCGGTAAATATTTCTAAGGTGAGTTTTCATCGTATTTTGCGAAATATGCAACTCTGCGCCGATTAGATTTATAGATTTGCCTGTAGCTAGATGCTTTAATACTTGTAATTCTCTAGAGGTAAGAGACTCTTCATTCTCTAACTGTGACTCATTTCGTAACTTAATTCGCTTTAGGCAATCTCTGCTTAGTTCCTCAAGAAAAAGTGAAGGCTCTTCATTGGCGATCTGAAAAATCAAATTATGGTGGTGATTTCCTTGGCGCATGAAAATATCTCTTGCTCCAGTAAGTTCACCAACTTCTAACGCAATTTTCATGCACTGCTTGGGCGAAAAATCTTTGGATGTTGGGAACTCTGAAAGATACAAGTACTTCCAAAGTTTTTTCCTTGGCGAATCTTCACTTAATTGCATTACCTGTTCTTTTGTAAACTCTTTACCTTTTGCCGCTTCCATTGCTTCAATTATTTGATTTACATAATAAATTCTTGGAGTTCTTGCCGCAATTTCTTTAGCTCGATTTAAATCATTTAGTCGATATCTAATATAAAGTTCGCCAACATCTGCCATCCAACTAAGATCATATTGTTTTGGGAATTTAGTTATATAATTTCGAAGATTTATTGATCGATCAAGTGCTTCCCGAATTCTGGTTAGTTCAGTTAAAATCCTTAAGATCATTGATTCGGCTGTGACATACCAGGTATAAATTTTGCTCTTTTCTGCTTCTGTTTTTAACTCTTCAAGCAGTTCGATTGCTTGATCTAGCTTTCCAAATGAAATGGTGCATCGAGCCAAAACCCATTTACAATCCATTGCTGAGGTGACTCCGGTATATCCATAAACTTCAGAGCTTGTTATAACGGATTTAGCAAGCTCTGCAGCTTTTATAAATTCTCCTTTTTCATGAAATAACATTGCTTTAATGGCCATCAGGTGAATTCCATAATCGCCTTGATTACTTTCATCAGCGATCTTTGTAGCACCTTCGAGTTGTACTTCTAGCGCGGAATCATCTGATTGCAACATCAGTACTGAACTTCGCAATCTAATTAAATTTATTTTATCGGCATCACCTAAGTCGGAGGTTATTATCGGAGCATTCAAGGCACCATCGATAGATTGCAGAGTTTTTGTTAAATCACCACGTGCAAATGCACTTGCGGCAAATACATAATTAGTTATTTTCTCTAAGAAATCATAAACCGGATTTTTCTTTTCTTCTTCATAAAGTTGATTTGCTAAAGCTTCGGCAGTGTCAAAATCAAGATCTACTAAATGTCCTAGCATTACAAATCCACGTCTGATTGCTAAACCACTTTCAGATTCATCACCCATGTAAGGTGCCATTTTTATTAGTTGTTGACCCTGACCCGTTGCAGCTAATTGACGTGCATTTGAAATTAGTAAATCAAAAATTACTTGGGCATCAGCGCCTTGCATCAGAGCCTCTAGAGCGCCTAAGGAAACATCGCGAACCCCTGTAGGTTCCTCACCCTTTTTCGATTTTTCCATGCCTAAAGGGTGATCCTAAAAGGGGGATCCAACAAGTTTTATTCACCCTTTTTCGGGTGATCCCATGGGTTATCTCTGCGCCCTTGAGCGTAAATCTGGCGGAGTAGCGCCAGCTAACTGGGCTCTAAAATTAGAACATGGATCTTCCTAAGGTAATTCTTTATTACGGCTTTTCGCCGCTGAAAGATCCGGAAGCGATAAAGGTATGGCAGAAAAATTTATGTCAATCTTTGAATTTAACTGGTCGCGTAATCGTTTCACCTCATGGCATCAATGGCACATTAGGTGGAAATATGGAGGATCTAAAGAAATATATTAAGCAAACTAAAAGCTATAGCGGTTTTAACAAAATCAAATTCAAGTGGTCTGATGGAACAGGAAATGATTTTCCAAAGTTAAGTGTGAAGGTTCGCCAAGAATTAGTTGCCTTTGGTCATCCAGATGAAATTAAAGTTGATGAAAATGGTGTCGTAAATGGTGGCGTACATCTAAAGCCATTTGAAGTAGATAAGTTGGTAGCAGAACGTGGTGAAGATGTGGTCTTCTTTGATGGTCGAAACTCTTATGAAGCTAAGGTTGGAAAGTTTAAGAATGCAGTTGTTCCAAATGTAGAAACTTCAAGAGATTTTGTAACGGAGATTGAAAGCGGAAAATACGATCACTTAAAAGAGAAGCCGGTAGTCACTTACTGCACGGGTGGAATTCGTTGTGAAGTTTTATCTGCAGTTATGAAAAATCGTGGCTTTAAAGAGGTTTATCAAATTGATGGCGGCATATTTACATACGGACAAAAGTATCGTGATGACAGTCATTGGGAAGGCTCGCTTTATACCTTTGATAATCGTATGTCGATCGAGTTCAGCGAAAAATCAAAGAAGATTGCAAAGTGTGAGAAATGTGACGCACCTGCTTATCGTTTCTACGATTGCCCTAAGGTGCCATGTAATTCATTAAATCTACTTTGTGGAAATTGCGCAGAGAAAATGACAGATGAGATTTGTACTCATCCACAACGAAAGTACAGCAACGCCGAATTAATCGGCTAACAACTGCTCTGCGTGATCCTTGGGATGGCGCGTATAACCATCAAGCCATTTCTTAACTGTGTACTCACCTGATTCGGTGTGTGTACCAGTGTTATTTAATAAATCTGGTGTTAACCGTTTAATAATTGTTAAAGATGCCTCTCTGGAGGCCTTAAATAACGCCAATGAACTTTCAATTGGTAGCTCCTTATATCCCAACACATCAGAGCCGGCCCATTTATTTTCATCATAACCTTGGATAGTAGTTCCTGGTTCGGCAATTAATCTTCTTAATCTGGCGCAGCTTTGGGATTCACTATCTGCTAAGTGGTGAATTATCTGACGAGCATTCCAGCCATCCTTCTTCGCTTTATCAAGATCAGCCTTTGGAAAGCTGGCAACGGCATCTAAAAATGATTTTGTTGCTGCTTCATAATCTTTTGCTACCTGTTGCAGATCCATATTTGCTCCT
>WLQA01000035.1 GCA_009698515.1 Actinomycetota bacterium | reverse complement strand
CTTTAGATGCCTTAGCGCGCATCTTCTCACCCTGCTTTTGCAAGATCTCCGCCTTCTTTTCTGCATTTGCTCGCTCGCGTTTGCGACGATGTTCATCTTGTTCACGTTGAAGTAAGTACTGTTTCCAGCCCATGTTATATACATCAATTACATTTCGATTTCCGTCGATGTAGAAAACCTTATTTACAACAGTTTCAATCAGATTTACATCGTGAGAGATGATTACCAAACCGCCAGAGTACTTTGAGAGATACTCCCGCAGCCAAATAATGGAATCTGCATCTAAGTGGTTGGTCGGTTCATCTAACAGCAAAGTCTCTGCACCAGAGAACAAAATACGTGCAAGTTCAATGCGGCGTCTTTGACCACCGGAGAGTGCTGATAGATCTTGATCAAATAAATTATTTGGTACACCTAATGACGAAGCAATCGCTTCAGCTTCTGCAGATGCGGCATAACCACCAGCTGAGCTAAATTCATGTTCAACGCGTGTGTAACGTTCCATCGCTTTTTCAAGTGCGGCACCTTCAGAGGTCGACATCTCCTCTTCAACAGCACGCATTCTTTTTGTAATCTGATCTAAATCTCTTACTGAAAGAATGCGATCAATAACAGTTCCCTGATCTTCGCCAGTTCTGGGATCTTGTGGCAAGTAACCAATCTTTCCGGTGCGATTTACTACGCCACCAGCGGGCATAGTTTCACCAGCTAAAACTTTTGCAAGCGTTGATTTACCTGCGCCATTGCGACCAACAAAACCAATGCGATCGCCATGATTGATTCTGACCGTGACATCTTTAACTAGAAGCCTGGCGGCAGCACGAAGTTCTAGAGCGTTAGTTGAGATCAATGTTGCTTATGCAACAAGGCGGGTGCGACGAGGCGATGCATACTTCTTTTCAATTTCAGTTAGCTCCTCAGCGACCTTAGCTTTGATGCTCTCCTCAGATTTTAGGATTGCAGTTAAGGAGGCGATTGTAGCCTTTAACTCTTTGCTTTCAGATTCAAGTTCAATCTTGCTCATCTTAGTTAAGCGACGCAGCGGCATATCTAAAATATAGGTTGCTTGTTCATCAGATAATTTAAAGGTTTTAATTAATCCCGCCTTGGCAACTGTTGCATCTTCACTGCCGCGAATTAACTTAATTACTTTATCAATATCAACAATCGCCTTTAATAATCCATCAACTAGATTTAATCGAGATTGCGCCTTGGCTTTACGGTACTTAGATCTGCGAGTTACAACCTCGACCCGGTGATCGATAAATACCTGAAGCAACTCTTTTAATCCAAGGGTTAGTGGCTTACCGTCAACTAATGCCACAGCGTTAATTGAGAAGGCATCCTCCATCGGAGTTAACTTATATAGATTTTCTAAAACCTCTTGTGGCTCATAGCCATTCTTAATTTCAACAACCACCTTGGTGCCAGATTGCCCATCTGATAGATCCACGATGTCTGAAATTCCTTGTACTTTTTTAGCCTTAACTAGATCGGCGATCTTTTCCACGATTTTCTCTGGGCCAATGTTGTATGGCAGCTCGGTAATTACGATTCCTTGTTTGCGCGCAGTGATTTTTTCAATAGTTGTTGTTGCTCTTACCTTAAATGAGCCGCGGCCTGATGAGTATGCATCTGCAATTCCTTCAGTTGCAACTAGGTAGCCACCAGTTGGAAAATCAGGGGCGGGAACATGTTTCATTAATTGTTTTAGAGTGGCCTTTGGATTGTCCATTAAGAATTTAGTTGCAGCAATTACTTCGCCGAGATTATGTGGCGCCATATTTGTTGCCATACCAACGGCAATACCAGTTGCGCCATTTACTAAGAGATTTGGAAAGGCTGCTGGTAAAACCTGTGGCTCTAATAATTGGCCATCGTAATTTCCACCAAAATTAACAGTGTCCTCATCTGATTCATCAACCATTAACATGGCAGAAAGTGCTAATCGAGATTCGGTGTAACGCATTGCCGCAGGGCCTGCATCTAGTGAACCAAAGTTTCCGTGACCATCAATTAATGGCAAGCGCATTGAAAAACCTTGTGCCATACGAACCATGGCATCGTAAATTGCACCATCTCCATGTGGGTGTAGCTTTCCCATTACATCTCCAACAACACGTGCACACTTAACATGACCTTTATCTGGTCGAAGTCCCATCTCATTCATCTGATGAAGAATGCGACGTTGTACAGGTTTTAAACCATCGCGTGCATCTGGAAGTGCGCGAGAGTAAATAACTGAATATGCATATTCCAGAAAAGATTCTGACATCTCAGAGGCAACATCGATATCGATGATGCGACCAGGATTTTCACCAGCTTTGGGAAGAGTTGCTTTAGGTGTCTTGGCCATGCGGAGTATCTTGCCAATGAATGCTGCTGAACTGGGGGAGCGACAAGCGAAAATGTGTAGGGAAAACTTTCGCTGATACGATTTAGCCCACAATCGCTCTTCAAATCTGGAAAATAAACTTAGAAAGCACCATCAATAAATGAATGATCAGTTTGGGCTTTCACATCTAACTAATTCAATTTTCCACTCACTTGGTACACCAGATACATCAGATCCGCTGCGCTTAGGCAAAGGTGAAGAACGTGAGTGCATAATTTTAATTGATGGCATGGGCCAAGATGCATTAGAAAAATTCAGCGATCAATTCACTATTTTCTCGCAGCTAAAAACGCAATCTAATTTACTTGCGGATTTCCCATCAACTACCGCAACTAGTCTTTCAACATTAGGAACTGGCACTTTGCCTGGCGTTCACGGAATGCTTGGCTATACGGTTCGTGTGCCGCGAAGTGATAATCGATTATTAAATGCCCTAAAATGGGATGAACGAGTAGATCCGGTTATGTGGCAGAAAGTTCCAACATTATTTGAACGCGCTGTAACGGCTGGAGTTTGCGTTACACATGTTGCTGCGCGCAGATATGAGGGAAGTGGATTTACCCAAGCGGCATTGCGTGGTGCCAAATACATTGGTGCTAATGGAATTGATGAGATGGTGACGGCGGTAGCAGCTGCCTTAAAACCACAACCATCCTTTGTTTATACATACTTAAATACCTTGGATGCTGCCGGACATAACGAAGGTGTTGGCTCAGATAAATGGTTAACCGCATTGCAACAAGTTGCCGAGTTCATTACTAAGGTAATTTCATCAGTTCCATCTGGAACGCGCGTATGGATTACATCAGATCATGGAATGGTAAATAGCACCGCGCAAAGCATTTTGGGTCAAGATAATCAACTACTTACAAATGTGAGTTTAATCGGCGGTGAGCCAAGGGCAAGACATATTTATATTAAGCCAGGTGCTGAGGCGGAAACTATTTCGCAATGGCGAGAGTTTTATAGAGATCAAGTACAAGTTTTAAGCAAAGCTGAGGCGGTAGCTAAGAAGTTATTTGGAGATGTTGTTTCTGAAGATTCACTTGAGCGCATGGGGGATTTAATTGCAATTCCAAATGATGATTTAATTTTGGTAGATCCGGCGCGAATTCGCGAAGAGACTGGGATGGTGGGTCACCACGGTGGAGTTACAGATATTGAGGTAAAAATTCCTTTGCTAACTGCAAAGTAAGGTTATTTCTTAATCTTCCTTATCTTTACCAAACATAATGTCATCCCATGAAGGAATTTTAATTCTTCTAGTTACGCCATCTTTTCTTGCTTCATCATCTGGTGCATCATCAACAACTGTAAAACTGGTGGTGGTGTGAGTTTCGATATCCTCTTTAATAGAAACTAATCGAGGCGCTTCGGTGTAAACCATGCCAACAGTTGGTTGCGCACGTTGTTTCTCTTCGCCACCAATCCATCTAGCACCATCATCATCAGCTAATAAAGATCTGCGACCTAAGTTAAATACCCAAACCGCTTCACCCTTTGCATCTTCTGCTGATCCATCACGAAGTGGATAGTACAAAGTTACTTCCCAATTGCCATCAGGTTTGCGATGGGTATTCCATTCAACAGTTGCCATATCAACACCACGTGGCGCTAATTTTGCAGAAACTGCAGTTTCTAAATAAGGCGCATGTGGTTCGCGTTTAATTTGCGTAGCTAGTGCTTGTGCAATTATGAATGCTCGCTCCTGCAAAATTGGTCCAGCAAAGTTTTCTACCTTTTCAATCGACCAATCTGTTGTGCGAGAGATTGAATCGATAGATTCACCACCGCGCAGTCTTGCTTGAACCTCTTTTACTGTGGTTGTTACCTCTTCTTGAAAATCCGAAACTGCTGCAAGTCTTGGTTGATTAACATTTGAACGCAAGGTGTCGCTGATGCGCAAATTAAATTTATTGCCATCTTGATCAATTAATTCCAGCTCTGTGCCATCGCTGGAGCGACCTACTAAACGCAAGTCGGTGGATTCGTTCATGAGAGTAGATTGCCATAAAGGTAGAGACTTTTGGTTTTTTAAGCAGCACTTGGCGTGCTTAGATAACTCTGTGAGCCTAAATTTACCGGATGAGTTAGTAAGTATTGCCGAAGATGTGGCCAGGGCCGCTGGCGCATTATTAATGAACCGGCCGGACTCCTTTACCTTTACTGAAAAAAGTTCAGCAGTAGATTTTGCAACACAAATGGACCAACAAGCAGAAGAGTTAATCGTTAGTAAGTTATTAGCAGCTCGGCCCGATGATGGAATTATTGCCGAAGAGGGTGCTGCCAAAGTTAGTAAATCTGGTATTACTTGGGTAATTGATCCACTAGATGGCACCGTTAATTACTTGTATGGCTTACCGGGTTGGAATATTTCAATTGCTGCAAAGAGTCAAGAAGGTGTTGTTGCAGCAGTTGTGTTTGCTCCTTCAATTAATGGATTCTGGAGCGCTACCAAAAATGGTGGGGCTTTTTATAATGGCAAGAAAATAAAGTGCAATGAGCCAGTTGATTTAAAGCTGGCATTAATTGCAACTGGTTTTTCATATGATTTAGATCTTCGCACTGAACAAGGTGAGCGAATGCGCAAATTAATTCCGCAAATTCGAGATCTTCGTCGAAATGGCGCAGCAGCAGTTGATCTTTGTTATGTAGCGATGGGAGCAGTTGATGGATACTTTGAAAGTTCTTTAAAGGAATGGGATTTTGCTGCTGGTGGATTAATTGCAACAGAAGCTGGCGCAGTGATATCTGGACGCACTGGTGGCGCACCTGACGGGGATATGGTGGTCTGTGCTGGAGCTGCCCTGCATGCCCAGTTATTAGCCCAAATCTGACTCAAATTGATCTAACCACCCTTGCTATGGCAGGATACGGCTTCGCTTAAGAAACTCTCTTCGATAGAAAAATAATGAGGAAATAAAATGAACGTGTTAGATGCTGTAGATGCCGCCTCACTTAGAACCGACATCCCATCTTTCCGTCCCGGCGATGAATTAAAAGTTCACGTACGTGTTATCGAAGGAAACAAATCTCGTATCCAGATCTTCCAAGGCGTAGTAATTCGTCGCCAAGGTTCTGGCGTTCGCGAGACATTTAGTATTCGCAAGATCTCTTACGGAGTTGGCGTAGAACGTACATTCCCAGTTCACACACCTGTTATCGAAAGAATTGAAATTGTTCGTCACGGATCTGCTCGTCGCGCAAAGCTTTATTACCTACGCAACCTAACTGGTAAGGCAACAAAGATTAAAGAGCGTCGTGGTTCAGATGGTGAAATTATTGTTGAGCCAGCTTATGTTGCACCTGTTAAGGCTGCAAAGGTTGAGGTACCAACAGTTGAAGAAACTGTGGAAGCTCCAGTTGCGCAAGCAGCAGAAGTTGAGGCACCAGTTGCAGAAGCACCTGTTGCAGAGACTCCAGCTGAAGAAGCACCAAAAGCTTAAAGTTTAAGAAACCTAATGGCTAAGAAGGGCTCGCTCCTTCGCGAACTTCCAATAATCGTTGGTTCGGCCTTAATCGTCTCCATAATAGTTAAAACTTTCTTTCTACATTTCTTCTTTATTCCATCCGGTTCGATGGAAAATACCTTGCAAATTGGTGATCGCATTGCGGTTAATAAATTTGGTGCATTGTTTTCAGAGATAAAACGAGGCGAAGTTGTTGTATTTGCCGATCCAGATAATTGGTTAGGTTCAGCGCCAGAGGATTCAAGCAAGGGCATAACCGGTCAGGCTAAAAATGCGTTGATCACACTTGGCGTAGTACCAGACCCAGCAAAGCAATTTTTAATCAAGCGAGTTATTGGCGTAGGTGGTGACACTGTTATTTGTTGTGATTCTTCTGGAAAGATTCAAGTAAATGGTAAATCAGTTAATGAGCCTTATGTATATGAAAATAATGCACCAAGTGATTCAAAATTTAATGTAACTGTGCCACAAGGTTATATCTGGGTGATGGGTGATCATCGTGGCGCAAGTGCGGATTCTCGATTTCATACCGATGATGTAAATAAAGGAATGGTGCCTCTAACAAAGGTTGTTGGACGTGCTGCTTTTATTGTTTGGCCATTTAACCATTTGGATTTTCTAGATAAAGGTGTCGAACTAGGAAAGATTGCAGTTAAAAAGTAATTAGTTAAATGATTGAAAAACAACTCCTAGATGCTGGTATAAAAAATATCGCCGGAGTTGATGAGGCCGGACGTGGCCCCTGTGCTGGCCCGCTAGTAATCGCTTCGGTAATTTTAAAAGATCCACTTTCGAAATCTCTCAATGAGATCAGAGATTCCAAAGAGTTAACTCCTGCTAAGCGAGAGCAGCTCTTTGATGTTGTGATTGAACAATCCTTGACCTATTCAATAATTGAAGTAAGCGTTGATGAGATTGATTCATTAGGGCTACATAAATGCAATATCGAAGGCATGCGACGAGCCATTAACGCTTTATCAATTGATCCAGATTATGTTTTAACTGATGGTTACGCCATACCAGGATTGGTAACGCCAAATTTAGCGGTGTGGAAAGGCGATCAGGTAGCGATCTCAATTAGCGCAGCCTCCATTTTGGCTAAGGTTTATCGCGATCGAATTATGATCGAGCTCGATAAGAATTACCCAGGTTATGGCCTGGCCGGTCACAAGGGTTACATAACTAAATCACACACAGATGCGATAAAAGAACATGGCGTACTTCCAATTCATCGCAAATCCTTTTCAAATATTGCAGAGATTATCAACAGCGCCTCTTAATTCACAGCAAAAGAAAGTTTTAAATATTTGGGCGCAAGCCTTATCTATCTTTAATTAATGATTAATGAAGTAGAAGCCAGACTTAGATTATTTATCACTATCTGCCCAGGGGATGCTTTTTGGGGTTATGAAATCGCATCTCGCGGTGCGATCAATGTCTATCAAGAAATATTAGAAGGAACTCGCTACTTAGCGCATAAAGATCTGGGTTGGATACAAAATGATTTACTCTCTATCAACATAGATGATTGTTTAACCCAGATATCAGATGCCAAAAGTGAATTTATTACTCCATGTGATTTAGATTG
>WLQA01000034.1 GCA_009698515.1 Actinomycetota bacterium | reverse complement strand
CGATGGAATCTCTAGTAAATGGCAAAATCGTTAATCAAATAACGGTAGATAGCGAAACGGCAAAGTTTGCAAAAGTTGCACTGGATAGAATGTTGGCTCTACCTTAATCTCATGACAAAATCTAAGAGCTCTCCAGATAACAAAAAAGGCAAGCCAACACCTAAGCGCAAAGTTGCTGAAGCCAAAAGTAAATCTTCGATTCTCTCTCCGGCGACATCTCGAAGTGATAAGAAAAGATTGAAAGAACAAACTAGATTGCGTCGAACTGAAGCACGTGCAGCATTTATGCGCGGAGATGAAAATGCACTGCCCTATCGGGATAAAGGAGCTGCGCGCCGATTTGTTAGAAATTATGTCGACAGCAGAAGATCAATCGCAGAGTACTTCCTAGTTCTAATCATCTTTGTTTTGTTCTTAACTATTATTCCAAATCCAACTATTCAATTATTTGCTATCGCCATAATGTATTCAGCAATGCTTTATGCAGCGATAGATGGATTCTTGTTATCTCGCCGAGTAAAACGGCTCGTTATCGCTAAATTTCCCAATGAATCAGCACGTGGGGTTGGTATGTATGCCTGGTTACGCTCTACTCAAATGCGTAGATTAAGAGCGCCAGCACCGCAAGTAAAGATTGGTGCTAACGTAAATTAAGCCCGCGGTTTAGGCGAGATTGTTTTAGCAGGATCTCGTTCGGCCACTGCGCCAATAGCGGTATCAATTTCTTTCATTATTGATGCCTCTAATTTCACGCCACTAGCCTTCACATTTTCTTTAATTTGAGATGGTTTTGTGGCACCAATAATCGCACTTGAAACATTTGGATTTTGTAATACCCAAGCGATTGCCAATTGAGCTGGCGTTAGATCTAACCTCTTAGCAATTGGAATTAGATTTTGTACTGCAGATAAAACTTGATCATTCATAAATCTAGAGATCATATTTGCGCCACCTTTTTTATCAGTTGCGCGTGAACCAGCAGGAGCCTTTTTGCCCGGCAAATACTTTCCAGTCAATACGCCCTGTCCAATTGGCGACCAAACAATTTGCCCAATTCCCTCTTTTTGTGAAAGCGGAACAACTTTGCTTTCAATTACTCGCCAGAGCATTGAATATTGAGGTTGGCTAGAAACAAATCTGGTGTATCCACGAGCATCTTGAATTTTTAAAGCAGCTGCTATTTGCTCTGCGCTCCACTCCGAGAAACCGATGTAATGCACTTTGCCTTGTCTGATTAAATCATCAAAGGCCCCGAGGGTTTCTTCTAGCGGTGTTTCATAATCAAATCTGTGGGCTTGATAAAGATCGATGTAATCAGTTTTCAATCTTTTTAAAGAGGCATGACAAGACTCCATAATATGTTTTCTGGAAAGTCCGCGATCATTTTTGCCTGATCCAGTTGGCCAATAAACCTTTGTAAATAATTCATAGGATTCACGTCGTCTGCCCTTTAAGGCATTACCTAAAACGGTTTCAGCGCGAGTTCCGGCATAAACATCTGCCGTATCGTAGGAAGTAATTCCGCACTCAAAAGCTTCTTTCACGCATTTAATCGCGGCGGCTGCTTCAACTTGAGAGCCATGGGTTATCCAATTTCCGTAAGTTAATTCCGATACGTACATTCCGGTGCTGCCGAGTCGACGATGTTCCATATTTGAACTCTACGCTGAAAAATCACCAGCGCCAACTACTTGCGTGGCTAGTTGCGACAATGGCAAAGGCATCTAAGATTCCCCCACAACTTAATATTGAAAGTTCCACAAGAGTCTTTTGGGGGAAGTCGGTGAAAATCCGGCGCTGACCCGCAACCGTGAAAGTAAAAATTTTTTACTTAAGTCGGATTACCCAATGATTCTTAATTTATCCAACCGTCGAGGATTGCGGTGCGGAGAACCTCATCTTATGAGTTTCTTTGCTTACGTGAAACTCTCATTAAGAGAGGCTACAAATGAAACAACAATTTATAAATCGAAAAACTTTTGCGATTACTGCAATTTTAATTTGTATAACCCAAATATCTTTTGCACCAAGTGCTTCAGCGGTTAAGGGCTACCGCTACTGGGGATACTTTCAAGCATCACCTAATGCCACTTCATGGGAAGCGGCTATGAGTGGTCCAACTGTAAAATTAACAGATGGCGCAGTTGAGGGTTGGTCTTTTAGCGCAAGTAATGATGTAACTCCCGCTACACCACCTAATGATTCGCCAGATTTTGCAACATTATGTGCAGATACTCCAGAAGCTAATGGAAAGATTCGAGTTGGCTTAGTAATTAATTTTGGTCCGGAATCAATTGCCCCTAACGATGAAATGCCACCAAATACCATTCTTAGTTGCGTATTGGTCAAGAAGAATGCCACCGGTACCGATGTTTTAAATGCAGCGGTAACGGTTCGCAATGATAAATCCGGCTTACTTTGCGGAATTGAAGGTTATCCAAAATCTGAATGTGGTCCAGAAATTGATATGCCGGAAATTACTGCGGTTGCGGCATCAGGTGAATTGGAAGAAAAAGAGGAGCTTGGCGAGGAGTTAGAAATAGAGCCATTAATTGCACTATCGATCGCTACCGTAATTGCAATTGCATTAGCGGTAGGAATTAAGCGTCGTCGTAAATAAGTTAATTTCTTTACAAAGATGAACTCTTTAACTTGGTGGCTTTGGAGTATTTCTCTATCCATCGCCACCTTGCGGACAAACAATAATTGGTTGATGTTATTGGCAATTTTAATTTTTGTTGTCGTTGTATTTAAAAGAAGAAATCTACAGGCGCCGTTAAATGCCTTCGCGTTAAGTATTCAATTAGCAGTAGTTGCCCTGATTATCAGATTATTTTTTGGAACAATTATTGGAACTCCGCTACCCGGTACAGTTTTAATCTCACTGCCGCAATTGCCCATGCCAGATTGGCTCGTTGGCATAAGAATCGGTGGCGACATCACCTCAGAGCGAATTGGATCTGTTTTAACGGAAAGCTTGAAATTCTCATTAATTCTTATCTCATTTGGCGCAGCCACTTGCCTGTCTTCACCTATTGAAATCATTAAAGCAATTTCTAGCCGTCTTTATTTCTTTGCGATTACTTTACTCATCGCAACATCTGTATTGCCGCAAATAGTTTTCTCATATAAGCGGGTAATTGCTGCAAGGAGAATGCGCGGCATGCATAAATTAAATATTTTTAATTTTCGTACCATCATTACTCCAGTTCTAGAAGAAAGCCTGGAACGAGCTATTGATCTCTCATCAGCAATGGAAAGCCGAGGCTTTGGTTATCATAAAAAACCAACCAGATATCGTCCAGAGAAATTTTCGCAATCTGATTTAATTGTCACAATAATTTGCGGGTATTTAATTATTTTCATACCTACTCTCTTGGTCTCAAATGGGTGGCTCTTTACCTGCTGTCTCTTTATTGTCTTTAGCGCTGCGCCACTAATGCTTACTGAACAGAGGGTGGCCAACACATGATCACCTTCTCAAATGTTTCATTAATCTATCCAAACTCTAGAAAAACCATATTAGAGAATTTAACTTTTACCGTTGATGAAAGTGAGTTAATTCTTGTTATTGGCTTAACGGGTGCTGGAAAAAGTAGCTTTATGAAGTTAATCAATGGTGTGATTCCGCATCACACATCTGGCATTTTAAGCGGTGAAATAATCGTTGATGGAAAAACTACTAACTTACTAAAGCCTGGTGAGTTATCTGGGGTAATTGGAATTGTCGGACAAAATCCTTTAAACGGATTTGTCACCAATAAGGTTGAGGATGAAATCGCTTTCGGTCTAGAAACTAATGGTTTTGCACCAGAGGTGATGCGCAAGCGCGTTGAGGAATTAATTGATTTATTAAGTTTACAAAGCATTCGAAATCGAAATTTAAATTCACTTTCAGGTGGTGAACAACAACGAGTTGCAATTGCATCTGCCTTGGTAATGAATCCAAAAGTTTTAGTTCTAGATGAACCAACAAGTGCACTCGATCCAATTGCAGCTGAAGAGGTGCTGGCAATAATTAATAAGTTGGTTCACGATTTAGGCCTAACAGTTATTATGGCCGAACATAAGCTGGAGCGAGTAATACATTTTGTTGATCGGATAGTTCTAGTAAATGGTGACGGAAAAGTAGATATTGGAACACCTGCAGAGGTAATGAGCAGAACCAGTATTAATCCACCTATAGTCAAAATTGCCAAAAAGTTAAATTTAAAGAGTATTCCATTATCAGTTCGCGATCTAAAGCGAGTTTCGATGAACTGGAAATTTAAAGTACCAATTAAATCCGAGGTGATACAGCACAATAAACAAGTTATCGAAGTAAAGAATTTAGAAGTTTCATACCAACTAGTTAAAGCGATTTCGGGATTGAATTTGCAAATTCATGCTGGTGAGATTGTTGCGTTAATGGGGAGAAATGGCGCTGGCAAAAGTTCTTTACTTCGCGCAATCGCAGGAGCAAATAACAATCATTCCGGTACGGTGAAGGTTCTAGATAAAAATCCAGCATTATTGGTTGGATCGCAACTTGTTCGTTTGATTGGTTACGTACCCCAAGAACCAGCAGATTTGTTTTATGGCACATCGGTGGCTAAAGAGTGCCAATCTGCTGATCAGGACAACCAATTAGCCGCTGGAACAACGCAGAAGATTCTGCGCCAACTGAGCACCGGAATCGATAATGCCTTACATCCTCGCGATATTTCTGAAGGGCAAAAATTAATTTTAGCTATTGCCATAGTTCTAGCAACTGATCCGAAGATCCTAATTCTCGATGAACCTACTAGAGGTTTGGATTATCAAGCAAAAGAGGTACTGGTTGAAATATTATCTAAATTAGCTAAATCTGGTACAACAATCATTATGGCTTCACATGATGTTGAACTTGTGGCAGAAGTTGCATCTCGAGTTATTGTTATGGCCGAGGGTGAATTAATCGCCGATGGTGATACCAGATCTGTTTTAACATCCTCCCCTGCATTTGCACCCCAAATGGCAAAGGTATTTACAAAGCAAAATTGGTTAACAGTAAATGATGTTATCTCTGCAGATATTGGGGATATCAATCCAGATGCTTAAGCGAACTTCATTTATGTTGCTACCAGTTTCGATACTGGGCTTGTTTTCCTTTACCTGGCCGTTATTCCTGCCAGATTTAGATAACTCATTTCTGCATGGAGATAACGCAAAGTATGTGGCTGCACTTTTACTTCCAGTTGCACTTTTGTTATTCCTTATTGAAATTAATCACGGCGCACTTGATGCTAGGGCGGTTGCATTACTTGGCGTATTTTCAGCCATCATTTCCGCTTTACGTTTGGTGGGTGCTGGCGCGATTGGAATTGAACCAATTTGGTTCTTTTTAATTTTAGTTGGCAGAGTTTTCGGTCCATCATTTGGTTTTACATTAGGCATAATTTCAATTTTTATTTCTGGTTTGATCTCAGGCGGTATCGGACCGTGGCTAGCTTTTCAAATGTTAGCCGGGGCTTGGGTGGCAATGTTTGCAGGGCTACTTCCGAAGCGAATTACTGGGAAGATGGAGATATTTCTACTTACTTTATATGCGGTAATCGCAACTCAAGTTTTTGGCATATTAATGAATCTGCAATTATGGCCATGGTTGTTAGGAACTGATACGCAATTATCTTTTGTGGCTGGAGATTTAGTACTTGCAAACTTACATAGATTTTTCATCTTCCATGTTGCAACATCATTAGCATGGGATATTCCTCGGGCTGTTTTTACGGTAATTTTAATTATCACCACTGCAACACCTATTTTGGTTACATTAAAACGGGCAAAGATTAAATTAAGTACAAAAACTAGCGAACATTTGACGTCACAAAAGGTGGCTTAACTACCTTCGCACGGCTGATTCTTCCGCGTACATCAATTTCAACTATTGTGCCAACCTCAATTTTTGGATTTAACAAAGCTAGTGCAATTCCAACTTTCCGAGTTGGCGAGAATGTGCCACTTGTAATTAAGCCGCACTCTTGCCCTTCGATTGTTTTTACACTCATTCCGGCACGCGGAATGGCTTTATCCTGAACATGAAGACCGCGCAGTATTTGAACCGGCCCATTAGCTTTTTCATCTCTAAGAACTGGCGCACCCAAAAATGAGTTTTTAGTTAATGCCACAGCCCAACCGGCATTTGCTTGTAAAGGTGAAATATCAAGGGATAGTTCATGTCCGTGAAGTGGATAACCCATCTCTGTTCGCAAAGTATCCCTCGCGCCTAGGCCGCAAACTCTGCCACCATTTTTAAGTACTGCATTTTCCAGAAGTTTCCAAAGTAACAGCGAATTTTGCCAAAGTGGTAGGAACTCAAATCCATATTCACCGGTATATCCAGTTCTACATACAATTATTTCGCCAATATTTTCATGTCCGGCAATTTTAATCGTGGTAAATGACATGTAATCCAACTCTAATTTCACTCCGATTGATTCCAACGCCTGTGTAGTTTTTGGTCCTTGCAAGGCTATAACACCATACTTTGTATGCTCATTTGTGATCTGTAAATTCTTTTTGTTATTTGCCTGCAAGGTATTGAAAACCTGCGAACAATTGGAGGCATTTGGAATTAATAAACATTGCTCATCATTTTTACGATAAACAATTAGATCATCGATTACGCCACCATTATCATTACAAATCATGTTGTACTGCGCTTGGCCATCTTTAATCTTGGATAAATCATTGGTTAAAATCTCATTTAAGAAATCAACTGTGCCCGCTCCTGAAATTTCTATCTTGCCAAGATGCGAAACATCAAACAGGCCAACACTCTCTCGAACAGCGCTGTGCTCAGCTAGGACTCCGCCCTTTTCGCCACTTTGATTTAAATATGAACTGTATTCAATTGGCATCTCCCAGCCACCAAAATCTGCCAATTTGGCGCCATTACTTTTATGCCACTCATGAAGGGCGGTATTGAGCAAGGTGGTGTTTGATGAATTTTCCATGCGCTAAATCTATCCCGTAAGGTAGCCCCCAAAGCAGCCAACACTATAAATATAAAAAGTTATTACCAGCACTTCATAAGATATTTAAAGGAGAGATGCAATGGCAAAGGTTAAGTTAAACGCCAAGGTAGATTCAGATGTTCTCGTTGTCGGGCTTGGATCATTTAATAAGAAATTGCAGATTGAATCTGGCCCTGCGCAGGTAGACAACACTCAATTGCTAGCTTCTTTGATCGCAATGGGCGCAACAGGTAATGCCGATGAGGTAATCAAGTTGCCAGGCAAGACCACTAAATTAATTATTTTTACTGGTTTGGGTAATTTGGAAAATGGAGTGACTGCTGAAGTTCTACGCCGTGCATCTGGCGCAGCCGCACGCGCTCTATCTGGCAATAAAGGTGCAAGTTTTGCACTGCCTCATAAATCTGTAATCGAACTAGCCGCGATTGCAGAAGGTGCTGCTTTAGGTGCTTATACATTTACGGAATTTTTAGGAAGTAAAAAATCAGAGCAAAAGCCACCACTTGCTACAGTTTCGATTGTAAGTAAATTTGCCGAAACAGCGCAGGCAAAAGAGGCAGCAAAGCGAGCTGAAATAATTGCTGAACAAACTGCATTAGTTAGAGATTTGATTAACACTCCACCATCGCACCTAACTCCAGATTCTTTCTGTTTGCGAATGAAAAAAGAGGCTAGTAAATATGGAGTTAAGGTAGAAATCATTTCAGATGTT
>WLQA01000033.1 GCA_009698515.1 Actinomycetota bacterium | reverse complement strand
TAGAGCGCATGGGCGATATGGCTCACCACATTGCAAAGTTGGCACGTATGCGTCATCCAGCTACTGCAGTACCTGCTGAAATATCTTTAACAATTCAAGAGATGGGCAGAGTTGCTGGATTAATTATCGACAAGCTTGCCGGCATTATTGAATCTCGTAATTTAGAGGATGCTAAACAACTTGCAATTGATGATGATGAAATGGATAAATTGCACCGTAAATTGATTCAAACTTTGGTTGATAAATCATGGCCACATGGAACTGAATCTGCCATCGATTTAACTTTGCTTGGCCGTTACTACGAACGCTGCGCCGATCATGCTGTTTCGATCGCCCGCCGGGTTCATTACTTAGTAACTGGCGAGTTTGATTCTAAAAACGACTAACGCTTTCCCTGATTAGCCACCGCTTCAATTGCTGCCTTTGCAGCTTCTGGATCTAAATACTCGCCGCCTTTTTTAATTGGCTCAAAATCTTTATCAAACTCATATAACAGTGGAATTCCAGTAGGAATATTCACGCCAGCAATATCAGTATCTGAAATGCAATCAATATGTTTCACAATCGCACGAATTGAATTGCCATGAGCAGTTACTAAAACTGTTTTCCCACTTCGCATATCCTCAGAAATCTCACCCATTAAATAAGGAATCATTCGATCAACTACATCCTTAAGGCACTCTGTCTTGGGCAATGCACCTGCTAAATCCGCATAACGCACATCTTTACTTTGTGAGTATTGATCATTGTCATCAATTGGTGGCGGTGGCACATCAAATGATCTGCGCCAAAGTTGGAATTGTTCCTCGCCATACTCTTTTAATGTTGCTGCTTTATCTTTTCCTTGCAAAGCACCGTAATGTCTTTCATTTAAACGCCAACTTCTTTTAACTGGAATCCAGTGGCGATCACAGTTATCTAGCGCTAATTGTGAGGTGGTAATTGCCCGGCGAAGTAAAGAGGTGTGCACAACATCTGGCAGTAAATTGCGCTCTTTTAATAAAACACCGCCCCGCTTTGCCTCTTCAATTCCTTTGGCAGATAGCGCCACATCAACCCAGCCCGTAAATAGATTCTTTGCATTCCATTCACTCTCACCGTGACGAAGCAAAATTAATTTCATGTGCTTATCTTGCCATACTTAAATTATGTGTTTAAAAGCTTGCAGATTTGCCAACGATTCACCACGAGATACTCGCCAAGCCCACTCGCGACGTATTGCAGATGAGAATCCAAGTTCTAACAATGGATTGAAAGATGAATCTGAGTATTGAAGAACTGCGCCCAGGATTCGATCAATCTCTCGCTCGCTGATGGCAGAAAGTGGCAAACGGCCAACTAGGTAGATATCGCCCAATTCATTTAATGCAAAGGCCACTGAATACATTGCTGCATTTTTCTTTAGTAAATACTCATAAACTGCGCCTTGATTTTCATCTGGCTTTCTAATTACAAAAGCGTTGATGCTTAGTGAGTGATCGCCAATAATTAATGCGCAGTGGGTTTGTAATTTAGTTTCACCAGGTAATGTAATTAAGTAAGTATTTTCCTCATTTTGATCAAAATCTAAATCATGTGACTCTAGAAAATCATCTATTACTGCTTTGGGATCAAGCATCCTTAACTAACCGAATATTTCTCATATCAACTGCTGGTTGTGAGGTTGCCCAGTCATAAACCTCTAATGTCTTTCGAGCTGTATTTTCCCAACCAAAGTGAGATGCATGTTCAACTGCGCCCATTGATAAAAGTAGGCGTCGTTGTGGTTCCGCAATTAATCTTGAGATAACGGCAGACCAAGCACGTGGATCATGTCCATCAACTAAGGAACCAGAAATACCATCAGAGACTGCAGTTCGCAATCCACCAATAGCAGTTGCAACAACTGGTGTGCCACAAGCTTGTGCTTCAAGTGCAACTAAGCCAAAACTTTCTGAGTAACTTGGCACGCAAACTAAATCTGATGCGCGATACCAATCTGGTAATTCAATGCGAGGAACTGGATCTACAAAGTGCGTAATCTCTTCAATCTTTAAAAACTTAGCAAGTGCTTTTAATTTATCTAACTCATCTAGACCAGCACCTGATGGACCACCCATAATTACCAAGGCCAACTTTGCCTTTAGATGTGGTGAGTGAGTAACCATCTCGGCTACAGATCGAATTAATACATCTGGTCCCTTGTGTGGCTGTATGCGACCAACAAAGGTAAGCAAGATGGCATCTGGTGCAATATTTAATTTCTTACGTGCTGAATCTTTTCCATCTCCTGGTGAGAAGGTTTGTAGATCAACACCTGGTGCAACCACAAAAACATTATCTGGACATGCGTCATACAAGGAAACTAATGAAGCAGCTTCGGCATCGGTATTAGCAATTAATCCAGTTGATGCTTTTACAACCTGTGCTTCACCAAGTGCTCGAATCTTTGGCTCTGGTTTTTCACCAACTGCTAAATTTAAATTCTTTACCTTCGCCATGGTGTGCATGGTGTGAATTAATGGAATGCCAGTTTGTTCTGAAATCATCCAACCTAATTGGCCAGAGATCCAATAATGTGAATGCAAGATGTTGTAATGATTCTTTGGTAACTGTTTTTGCAACTTCATAAACTCAGAAGTTAATGCACTTATTTGGCCAGGTAACTCCTCTTTAGATAAACCAGCATGTGGCCCAACCTCAAGATGCTTAACAGTTACACCATCTGCAATATCAACTGATGCTGGTAATCCTGGTTTATTTGCTCTGGTAAAAATATCTACCTGCACACCCGATTGCGCCATCTTTTTTGCAGTTTCAATTACATAAACATTCATGCCGCCAGCATCACCAGTACCTGCTTGATCAAGTGGTGAGGTGTGCACCATTAAGGTGGCAATGCGGGATTTCATTTGCTAATTCTAACTTAAGAATTAGGGATTAGATTTTTGAGATTACCGTTCCAACAACGCTTGGCCCGCCGTAAATCTTCACCGATTCATCAGGCATCTGAACACTCCACTTATCAAAGATGGATTGAATGATTGTCGATACCGGACGCCATGAACCATCAATAATTTTCATCGCAATTGTGCGGCCATCACTTAACGCACAAACTTCAATTCCTTCTGCGCCCTCTTTCATAAATAAACCAGGAACTGCTTTCATCATTCGCGTTGTTAATCTTGCCTCACCTGCAATTAATTCTGGAAATGAGGTAGCTGCCTTAACTATTTGCTGATAAATCGGATCCTTTGAAGTTACAACTTTTCTAATTGCTTTTGCAAGTCCCATAGTTGAAATTGCAAACAAAGGTGCACCGCAACCATCAACACTTACAGTTGAAACTTTCTCCTCTGCCATTTCCTCTAGCTCTGCCTTAATTGCTAATTGCAATGGATGATCTTTATCTAAATAACTTTCTAAATCCCAACCATTTATTTGGCAGGTAATTAACATGCCAGCATGCTTACCACTGCAATTTTGCGTAAATTGCGTGCCTGCTTTATCGCCCCAAGCAATCTTCTCTTTCTCACCCAATGGTTTATCAGTTGCATTTCGCATTGCACTTTCGGCAATACCAGCATCACTTAATATTTTTTTAGTTAAATCGATATGTATCTGCGCCCCGGAATGGCTGGCGCAAATCAACGCTAACTTTTCATCATCTACATTTAATCCAGCCCGTAGCATCGCTGCCGCTTGAATTGCTTTAATTGATGATCTTGGAAATATTGGAAGTTCTGGTGAGCCCGCACTTATAAAAACAGAACCATCAGCATTTAACGCAACTAAATGTCCTAGGTGAAGTGATTCAACAACGCCATCTCGAGTTACCTCGGCAAGTACTTCACCGGCAAACTTATTATTAATTTTCAGATTGTCTTTCTAGTGATGACCACATGTAGGCCTGCAACTCATGACCATCTTTTTCAACATCTAATGATGTAAACAGCTGACCTTCAACAAGACCATACAAACGTGAACCAGCTGCAATCGCTCTAGCACTTGGTGACTCATAAGTTTTATCCATCGCTAATTGAATTTTTGGTCCGCGAATTAATCCAAGCCAACCCTCATTTGTTCCGCTGTTATGAGACAACACAACCTCTAAAACCTCTTTGTCTCGAACTCGCCAAAAACCAACTTCAGAGTCATGTGGTTTAACAATTTCATTATCATCATCAATTTCCCATGTGCGAGAAAAGTAATTTAAATAATTTTGACCATCATGATTAAATGAAACCTCTTGGGCGTAATTAATAGCTTTCATCCCTGGATACTCAGCCTTACCTTTTCCTCGCCAAGTTCCGATCAACCAAGCTAGTGGCATTAAATCAGGATGTAAATTCTCCGGGATAGTAAACGCCATTACTTATTGCTCTCCCGCCAACTCTTGAGAGCGCCAGTTGCGCCCTTATAAATTAATAATACCGAGAAGGAAAAGGAAACTAGAATTAACAAAGCTGTAGTTAATGTCTCCATTAGATAAGCCTAACCTTTACGAACAGATATTTCCTCTTGTGAAGCAGATACGCCTTCTACTATTAAAACCGCATCCAATGGCACATTTCTTTTAATCACAGCAAGTGCGATTGGCCCTAATTCATAATGACGAGCCATCGTGCCAATAAAACCAACCTCTTTGCCATCAAATTCAACCTTTGCGCCATGACTTGGCATTGCAACCATTGATCCATCCATATGCAATAAAACTAATCTACGTGGTGGTTGTCCTAAATTAAATACCTTGGCAACTGTTTCTTGCCCACGGTAACAACCTTTATTCATATGTACTGCAGTATTTAAGAAACCTAATTCATTTGGAATAGATTTATGATCAGTTTCAAATAACAACCTTGCTCTACCTGCAGCAACACGTTCTGCTTCTAATGCCCACATTCCAACCTCTGAATGTGATTGTTTAAATGCTTCAATAGTGTCAGCAAGTTCAGTACGAGGAACAAGTGCGTAAGGCCCACCAACTGAATCTGCCTTTCCAGGTGCACGTAATACGGCGTATTCATCACTTACATCTTTCACATCTACCCGCAACATAAACTTCATTTTTTCTAAGTAATTAACTAATCCAGCTGCGCGCTCTTTTTCAGTATGAATCCAAAGAATTGATCCATCATCTACTAAAAATAATTGCTCCTCCACATGGCCCTGCGCATCAAGTATTAATGCCTCTTTCCATTCACCAGGATTTAATTTCTCAAGGTGCTGTGTTGTTAAAGCGTGCATCCAGGTAAGGCGATCTTCACCGGTTATGGTGATTACAGATTTATTAATTAATTGCGCAAATGCATCCCCTGCAACTAAAGCTTTTTGTTCTTTGTTTGGTTCTCCAAAGTGCCAAATGGCGCCCTTATCTGGTCCTTCTTCAACAAGTACGGCGGTCAATTACTTGCTGCATTTCTGGCAGGTGCCATAAATTGCAAAGTGAGTCACATCGGTTTTAAATCCGTAATCATCTGACAAAGTGTTAACAAAGTTTGCTGCTGTATCAATTGGGGCATCGCCAATATCTCCGCAAATACTGCAAACTAAATGCAGGTGGGTTAACTCTTCAGCTGCGTGATAGGTAGCACCACCATGACCTAAGTGGGTGTGCAAAACTAAACCAACATTTTCTAAAGTTTCTAGATTGCGATAAACAGTAGATAAATTAATTCCAGGATGTGTTGCCCTTACCTTTTCGGCAACCTCTTCAGGTGTGGCATGGCCAAGATCGCGAACTGCTTGTAATACTAATTCGCGTTGAGGAGTAAGGCGTAAACCTTTTTCCCGTAATTCATGTTGATCAGCCATGACGCAATTCTAGGCTCTTTTAAAGATCCTCACCAAAATTAAATACATTTTGCATCCTAAACAGAAGCCAAACACTGCATTTAAGAAGGCAGCAACCAGTGCGAAACCGGTGGCAATTTGAAATAGATATTTAGCATCTGTAATTCCACCAATTAAAGCAACCAGTGCAAAGATAAAACCAACTAATTGCGCAAACCGTGGTGGGCGTTGATCCTCAAGTGGAACTGGTCCACTTAATCTTGGTTGTACTAATTTACGATAAATAATTCCATAAGGCGATTTTTTAAGTCCGATAAATGCTGCAATTGCGAATACTATTAATTGGAATCCAATTACCAATGTTGAGTGTGTAAGTAATGCAATTGATAAAACTACTAAAGTGATTCCTGCAGTAAATCTTGGACCACGAGCATCAATTGTTTGCGGGGGCAGATTATTTTGTGTTTGTGTCATAACGGGTGAGTTTAAAGAGAAATTGAGATTAATACCTGCAAAGAGATTGCAGAAGGAAATTACAGGCGATTAATCGCCGCAGTAATTTGATCGCGCTTTGGTGCACCGATTGCCCGGGCAATCTCAAATCCTTTTTTATCAACAAAAATTGTGGTTGGAGTTGAGCGAATATCTAATTTACGAACCAGTTCCAGATTTGATTCAGCATCGATTTCAACATACTTAATATCACTTTGCTTTGAAACCACATCTGAAATCAAAACCTTGGCCGCCCGACAAGATGAGCAAAAGGTTGTTGAGAACTGAATAACTGTGGCCCGGGCACCAAAAGATGTTCTGATTTCAGCTGCTGAGATTTGTAATCCCGCCTTGCGCTTGATCCGTCCTTGCGTTGCCTTCATGCGATAGCCGATGCCAGTAGCAAGGGCAAGCAAAATAAGAAGTAGCAGTGGGGAATTCATAAGCGGTATTCTTGCACTCTTATGGCAAGAATTCTTCTTCTAACAAACACGATGGGCGCAAGCGCTGAAGTGTTACCTGCCCTTGCCTTATTGCAACATCAAGTAAAAATCTTGCCAGCAGAAGTTTCAGTATTAGTTGATGTGCCAGAGGTTGATTGCTTATTTGTTGATGCAAGACGCGATTTACCAAATGCCAAATCATTTACAAAGTTAATTTCCACAACCGGTGTTAGCTCGCCAATTATTTTAATTACAACTGAAGGTGGCTTATCTGCAATCAATGCTGATTGGGGTGTTGATGATGTAATTCTTGATACCGCAGGTCCTGCCGAGGTTGAGGCTCGAATTCGCATCGCTCTTGGTAATTCAGCTGCGCAATTGTTAGCAAGTAATCCAAATGCTCAAGAAATAAGAAGCGGTGATGTTGTAATTGATGAACGAACATACACAGCAAAACTTAAGGGCCGCGTTTTAGATCTAACCTTCAAAGAGTTTGAATTATTAAAGTACTTAGCCCAGCACCCAGGACGAGTATTCACTCGTTCACAATTGCTGCAAGAGATTTGGGGCTATGACTACTTTGGTGGAACTAGAACTGTAGATGTTCACATTCGTCGCCTGCGTTCTAAGTTAGGTCCGGAGTTCGAAGCCATCATTGGCACCGTAAGAAATGTTGGATACCGCTTCTCTACATCCAACGACAACGCAACAGCTGATCTAAGTTAATTAACTTTGCAACACCTAAATTCATTATCTAACTCTCAACAAGATGGCGTAATTACTTTAATTAATGCTGCCACCCAACATGATGGCACCCCACCAATCTCAGAGCACATTGTTTTGCACCTGCGTCATGGCGGTGATAAATCTGATTCTCATTTACTTCTAGAAAAAGATAACACCGTTATTGGTTACGCCCACATTGATGCCACCGATCTAGTAGCTGGCCCAAGTGTTGAATTAGTTGTTCATCCAGAACATCGAAAGAGTGGATTAGGTAAAGTATTACTACAAACAGCCCGCGAAATTTGCGGAGATCAAATGCGGCTTTGGGCCCATGGT
>WLQA01000032.1 GCA_009698515.1 Actinomycetota bacterium | reverse complement strand
ATTTTCATCTCCGCGCATAAATGCTGCACGTGCTTCAGTTCGACGCAATCTAGTTTGTTCTTTCAATCTTTTCTTATCACTTCGAGATGCCGCCGGAGAGAGAATCGAAGATTTACTTTTGGCTTCAGCAACCTTGCGCTTAGGCGTTGGCTTGCCTTTTTTGTTATCTGGAGTGCTCTTAGATTTTGTCATGAGATTAAGGTAGAGCCAACATTCTATCCAGTGCAACTTTTGCAAACTTTGCCGTTTCGCTATCTACCGTTATTTGATTAACGATTTTGCCATTTACTAGAGATTCCATCGCCCAGACCAAGTGAGGAAGATCGATTCGATTCATTGTGCTGCAGTAACAGACCGCCTTATCAAGGAAAATTACCTCCTTGTTTGGATTTTCATTTGCCAGACGTTGTACCAAATTTAACTCAGTACCAATTGCCCATTTTGATCCAGCAGGGGATTCGGTAACAGTTCTTATTATCATCTCGGTACTTCCAACAACATCAGCGATTGATACAACCTCATGCTGGCACTCTGGATGAACCAATACTTTAACACCGGGGAGTTTTGTACGCACTTGCGTAACATTTTCTACCGAAAATCTACCGTGCACCGAACAGTGACCTCGCCACAAAATTACCTTTGCGGAGATTAACTCTGCATCAGTTAATCCACCATTAATCTTCCATGGATTCCATACAACGCAATCTTTAAGGCTTAGCCCTAGCTTTAAGACAGCAGTATTTCTTCCTAAGTGTTGATCTGGAAGGAAGAGAACTTTTTCACCTTTTTCAAAGGCCCATTTCATTGCTCTTTCTGCATTTGAAGAGGTGCAAACTGCGCCGCCATTTTTACCAGTAAAAGATTTAATAGCTGCTGATGAATTCATATATGTAATCGGAATAGTTTTACCGGCAATATTTAACTTACTTAATGTTGCCCAACACTCATTTACTTGTTGCGCAGTTGCCATATCTGCCATCGAACAGCCAGCAGAAAGATCGGGCAGAATTACTTTTTGATTAGCTCCTGTCAGGATATCTGCGCTCTCTGCCATGAAATGAACGCCACAAAAAAATATAAATTCAGCATCAGAATTATCCGCAGCAGCTTGGGCTAATTTAAATGAGTCACCGCGAATATCGGCAAAATCAATAACCTCATCTCTCTGATAATGGTGACCAAGCACCATTGCTTTGCTGCCTAGAGATTTCCGCGCAATTTGTGCCCGTTCGATTAACTTTGGATCACTGCTTGCAGGCAGTTCGCCAGTACATGAAACTCCACGCTCGCTATTTGGATCCTTTTGCGCGCCTAGAAGCAGTAAATCTACGAGAGCCATATCCCAATCTTAAAGGTTATAACCACTTGGTGAGGCATTTTGCGAGATGGGCTAGTAACCTTACGACCTGAGTGAATATCTGAATAGAAATGGGTAATGATGAGTACAGAGGCAAAGCAAGCAACTGATGTTTCAATTACAACTGCTGGAATTTCACTAACACCAGTAGCTGCAGAAAAGGTTGCCGCATTGTTACAACAAGAAGGTCGCGATGATTTAGCACTTCGAGTTGCTGTTCAACCTGGTGGTTGTTCAGGCCTTCGTTATCAACTTTATTTCGATGATCGCGCTCTTGAGGGTGACACAATCACTGAATTCGGTGCCGTTAAAGTTGTTACCGACAAAATGAGCACGCCTTACTTAATGGGCGCTGCAATTGATTTCGTAGACACGATCCAGAAACAAGGTTTCACAATTGATAATCCAAATGCACAAGGATCTTGTGCTTGTGGTGATTCATTTAATTAATTTTAAATTCAAAGCGAATTAATTTATGAGAGTAGCGGTTGCTGGCTCGGTAGGCGGCGATCACATAATGAGTTTCAATGGGAAATTCACTGATTCATTAGTTGCTGGCTCACTCGCCAAAGTTTCACTATCTTTCTTAGTTGATACGTTAGAGATTCGTCGCGGGGGATGCGGTGCCAATATTTCCTTTGGCATGGGTGCACTTGGATTAAATCCGATTTTGCTAGCGGCGGTTGGTAAAGATTGGACTGATTACGAGGCCTGGCTTAAACGACATGGTGTTGATACATCACATGTTTGGGTCTCTGAAAAATTACATACCGCAACTTTTATGGTGACAACTGATACAGAGTTAAACCAGATTGCTTCCTTCTTCCCTGGCGCAATGAGTGAAGCGCGCAATATTGAATTAGCGCCAATTATTAATAAAACCGGAGCATTTGATTTGCTGGTTATTTCACCAGATGATCCAGAGGCAATGATGCGTTATAGCGACATGGCAAGGCAATTAAAGATCCCAGTTGCAGCTGATCCTTCTCAGCAAATGGCTCGTATGAGTGGTGAAGAGATCGCGCAATTAATAGATGGAGCTAAATATCTATTTTTAAATGAGTATGAATTAGCACTGGCGATACAAAAAACTGGCTGGACCGATCGACAATTATTTGATCGCGTACAAGTTCGAGTAGTAACACTGGGCTCTAAAGGAGCACAAATAGAGGAGCACGGCAAAGAAACTATTTACGTTTCCGTTCCAAAGGAAAAATCAAAAACAGATCCAACTGGAGTTGGTGATAATTTCCGCTCTGGTTTTATTGCTGGATTATCTTGGGGTTTAAGTCATGAAAGATGTGCGCAATTGGGATCAATGCTTGCCACTTACTGTTTAGAAACCACCGGGACCCAGGAGTATCGTTTCACTAGAGAAGAATTTTTGCTTCGCTTTAAAGAGGCGTACGGCGATGTAGCAGTTGCCGAAATTCAACCCTTTTTAAAAGTTAATTTAGTTGGTTAGTTCTCCAATAACTTCACAACAGTTTTTTGAATTGCTTCACCTAATTCCTTAACTTGATCAACTTTGGTTTCGGGATGGAATGTTATTCGGATATTTCCAGATGTTGGCAACTGCAGTGCGGCTAAAACATGACTAGGTTGCATATCGGCAGAACGGCAAGCCGATCCAGAATCAATTACAAAGCCAAGATCCTGCATCTCTAAAACTAAGCGATCGGCTTCAATACCTGGGAAGATCAAACTCAAATGTTTGTCTAGATTTTCATCCCCAGTTACAGCGGTGAAATTCAAATTAAACGCCCGCAATTGATCAATCAGAGAGCCTTTAAAAGCTTTCACTAGATCCTTTTGCGCCAAGTACTGTTCCAAAGCAACTGCGCTGGCCAAAACCAGTGGAACAGAATAAGAATTTAGATTTCTTAAATGGTCATTGTGCGGAAGTGGATTACTCCACTGAGCCTTATTTTTAATTACCAATAGAGCCGAACCAGCTGGTCCTTGCCAAGATCTGCTATCGAACAACGCCGTGTCATATGAAAAATTAGGTAGGTGATCAACACCAGTTGATGTGCAATCAGCAAATATTTGAGAGCTGGTCTTCGGTGCTGGTTGCAAAATTCCGGTTTCGCCATTTCCAATTTGCCAGCATGTCACATCCATCGTTTCATTTTTAGAGGTTTGGATCAGACCTTTTTGATTTACCGGCAACCTCTGCGTTGACCCGCCTTGCCTCTCCCAAAAGTTGGCAACTGCAAATACAGATTGTTTATCAACTTCAGAGTAAATAAACTTTGAATTTTTCTTCAGCAGTCCAGATATCCCCAAGTGAAACCCAAGATTTACTTCGCCTAGAAATTCAATTTCATCACGTTCCACATTAAGTGAATTTGCAAAACTTTCTCGTGCTTCATTAAGCAAAATTGCAACCTGGCGTGAGTCATGATTTATTTTTTGCGGATCTGCCCAGCCCTTGTCGAAAAATTGAGTTAAGAGATTTTTGGCTGCTGAATTTAGGGGTGCCTCCTGTTGAAACCCGCTTGTGATACGAACCACCCGTCGCACGCCTCTCTCCCGGAGTGAAGCCACTCAAGGCGAAGGTTATCCTTTACCCCATGCGCTCTCGGTTACTAAAGCCACTTGTTGGAATATTGGCTACCTCATCTCTACTTACCGGATGCTCAACTGAAGATATTTCTGGTTTAGGTTTTGAAAAAGGCCTATCCAGCGTTAACGATCACTCACTTTCGCTTTGGCAGGGTGCTTGGATAACCGCCGCAATTGTTGGAATCATTACTTTAGCTTTGATTATGTGGACGGTGATCTTCCACCGTAAGAAAGATGATGCTTTTCCAAAGCAAACAGCTCATAACAATTTTGTTGAAGTAACTTTCACCATAATTCCATTCATAATTGTTGCGGTTTTGTTTTACTTTACGGCGGTAAAAGAAAGTGAAATTGTTAAAGTTTCACCAGACTCAGCAGTTGCACATCAAATTGAGGTCAATGGAATTCAGTGGTCTTGGCAATTTATTTATAATGATGCGGGGGATTTCCCAGAAGCAACTGTGACCGGTACGCCAGCCCAACCGCCAACTTTGTATTTACCTCAAGGTGAAAAGGTTAAGTTCACTATTAATTCAAATGATGTAGTTCATGGTTTCTGGATTCCAGCATTCATGATTCAGATGCAGAATTTGCCTGGTGTAGAGAATCATCTTGAATTTACCGCTAATAAGCTCGGAACTTATCCTGGTCGTTGCAATATTTTATGCGGTCGCAATCATTCACAGATGCTCTTCACTGTAAAGGTTGTAACGCCTGCGGAGTATCAAAATTACTTAGATTCATTAAAAGCGTTAAATCAAACTGAACTAGATAAGGCGGCAATTGCATGACCACTTACGCCCAACGCCCAGCAATCAAAGCCGCATTACCGGCGCCAACTAGCAAGGGTAAGTTATTTGTAAAGTTTGTAACCTCTACTGATCATAAAACAATCGGTTACTTGTATTTAATTACATCATTTGTGTGGTTCTTAATTGGTGGAGTTTTGGCTCTAGCACTTCGTGCCGAATTGACTCGTCCAGGATTACAGTTTCTAAGTAACGAGCAATACAACCAAATTTTCACAATGCACGGAACGATCATGTTGTTGATGTTTGCCACACCATTATTTGTTGGTTTCGCGAATGTGATCATGCCGCTGCAAATTGGCGCAGCAGATGTGGCTTTCCCAAGATTAAATATGTTGTCGTATTGGTTGTATCTATTTGGCGGAACCATGGCATTTATTGGTTTCTTAACTCCCGGTGGTGCTGCCTCATTTGGTTGGACGGCTTACGCACCATTATCAAATGCGCAATATTCACCAGGTATTGGTGGCGATTTATGGTTAGTCGGATTGGCAATCGGTGGTGTTGGAACAATTCTCGGTGGCGTTAATTTCATTACAACTATTTTCACGATGCGCGCCCCTGGCATGACAATGTTTCGCATGTCAATATTCTCTTGGAACGTATTGTTAACATCGATTTTAGTATTACTAGCATTCCCACCACTTGCAGCAGCATTTTTAGGACTAGAAGCAGATCGAGCATTTGGTTCGCATATTTTTGATCCAGCTAATGGTGGAGCAATGCTGTGGCAACATTTGTTCTGGTTCTTTGGCCATCCAGAGGTTTACATTTTGGCTCTACCATTTTTTGGTATCGCTACTGAAATTTTGCCAGTATTTAGTCGCAAGCCAATCTTTGGTTATAAAGGTTTAATCGCTGCCACAATTGCTATTTCTGCATTATCAGTATCTGTATGGGCGCACCATATGTTTGCCAGCGGACAAGTTCTCCTGCCGTTCTTCTCATTTATGACCTTCTTAATTGGTGTTCCGACTGGAGTGAAGTTTGTAAACTGGATTGGCACCATGTGGCGTGGTTCGATTTCATTTGATACGCCAATGCTTTTTGTGCTTGGCTTCTTAGTAACATTTTTATTTGGTGGTTTAACTGGAATTATTTTGGCAAGTCCGCCACTTGATTTCGCAGTTTCTGCGTCTTACTTTGTTGTAGCGCATTTTCATTATGTTTTATTTGGCACGGTCGTTTTTGCAATGTTCGCCGGATTTTATTTCTGGTGGCCAAAGATGACAGGTCGCATGCTAAATGAGCGTCTGGGCAAAATCCATTTCTGGACATTGTTTATCGGTTTCCACACAACATTCTTAATTCAACACTGGCTAGGAATTAAAGGATTTCCACGTCGATACTCAGATTATTTAGCTTCTGATGGCTTTACTGGAATGAACATGATTTCAACTGTGGGCTCAGGTTTATTAGCTCTATCAATGATTCCATTTGCAATTAATATTTGGATAACTAGAAATGCGCCAAAGGTGACGGTTGATGATCCATGGGGATATGGCAACTCTTTAGAGTGGGCAACATCTTGTCCGCCACCTCGTCACAACTTCACTTCAATGCCAAGAATTCGAAGTGAACGTCCAGCCTTTGATTTACATTACCCACATATGGCAGATGAAAAAGGTAAGCACTAATGAAAGCTGGTTGGAAATTATTTATCGGCTTAGCTGTTTTCTACGCAATCATGGCTGTGATTTATTGGCAGGTTGGTGGGGAAGCAGTTGGCATTACTGCAATCGGACTTAGTGCAGGTCTTGCCTTAATTATCGGTTTCTATCTTTGGTTCACCGATCGTAGATCTGGTGGAGTATTACCTGAAGATAATTTGCAGGGTGAGATTGCAGATCGCGCTGGTGAAATGGGCTTTTTCTCACCACATTCATGGTGGCCACTTCCAGTTGCATTATCTATGTGTGCAGTAGGAACCGGCTTAATTATCGGATGGTGGCTAACTCTTATTGCAGTTGGCGCTCTATTAGTTTCAGTTGTGGGTTTTGTTTTGGAGTATGAGCGTCCCGGCACTTCCGCTCACTAAGCATGACATTAAGAGCAGAAATAATCGACACTGGCGTCGAATATTTTTATCAAGCAAAATTAGTAATTAACAAACCTGCTGATCAAATCTTTAATTTCATTGCAAACCCAGCTAATCATCAATTAATGGATGGATCTGGGATGGTAAAGGCAAAAATTTCTGGACCTTCAAAGTTATTTCTTGGCGCAAAATTTGGCATGAAAATGAAACAAGGAATTCCGTATGCCATTAAGAATCAAGTAATTGAATTCCAGGAGGCAAAATCTATTGCTTGGCAGCATTTACTTCATAATGTTTGGCGTTATGAATTACGAGAAATTGATGAACAAAGTACTGAAGTCATAGAATCTTGGGATGCTAGGAATGCTAGAAGTATGTGGTGGATTAAGAAAGGCAAACCACAAAATTGGGTACCAAAGGCGATGGGTAAAAGTTTGGTGAATCTGAAAGTTTTGTTAGAAAAGTGAGCAACCCCTTAAAAACTGATCCGAATATCGATCAACTGGCAGAATCTGCTATCAAAAATGCTAAAGCACTAATTACTGAATCAGCACCAAATTTAAAGTTAAATGATCGAGCTAGTCGAAAGAGATTCACTAGATTATTTAAAGATCCAGATGCGGTTTCGGTAACTGTGACTTTAACTGATGAAGTAATGAGAATTAAATCCAGTAAACACGCGGCAAAACTTCTTGCCGGAGCAGCAAAACAAGCATCTTTTGCCGGCTTTGGTTTTGTTAATGCAGTTGGGTTGAAAATGATAGGAATCTTAGGCTCAGTTGCCCCCAAACCAGTTTTATTTGCAGTTGATACTCAAGTTAAACGTTTATCTAAAGGAATTATTCTGCCTTCAGAAAAAAAGAAGTTGGGTCGACAGATTAAACGTCGCTCAAAAAATGCGATCCGGTTAAATATAAATGTTTTAGGCGAAGCGGTGCTTGGGCAACGAGAAGCTGATGAACGTTTCGAACGAGTTCTAGAAATGATGCATCGACCAGAAGTTGATTATGTTTCAGTGAAATTATCCTCAGTTGCTGCGCAGATTATTGCACTAGATCGTAAAGGCACCGCCAAACGAGTAAGTGCGAAATTACAACAGATATATCGAGTTTCACAGAGCACGGGCACATTTGTTAATTTAGATATGGAAGAGTTTAGGGATCTTCGCTTAACAGTTGATGCATTTAAAGAAGTTTTAACTATGCCAGAATTTTCAAATCTTTATGCTGGAATAGTTTTGCAAGCATAT
>WLQA01000031.1 GCA_009698515.1 Actinomycetota bacterium | reverse complement strand
TCTTTAAGGCACTTGAGATGAGTGATGTGTTGGGGCGAATTAAGCCAACCAAGATGGATAAGTACAAACAGGTTGAGGAGTTCTTAAGGCTACTTATTCCCACAATAGAGGATGAGGTTAAAGATCAAGATTCCTTGTTGATAGTTGATTTAGGTTGCGGTCATGCCTATTTAACCTTTGGTGTGCAGGAGTATTTCAAGGATAAGTACAAAAATGTTTCCGTTTTAGGAGTTGATGAGCGAGTTGATTCAAAGGATCACAATGAGAAGGTTGCGGCAAAGTTAAAGGTTGATGCTAAATTTTTGGCGGCGAAGATTGCAGATACACCGGCGCAAAAAGTTGATATTGCAATCGCACTTCATGCATGTGATACCGCAACAGATGATGCAATTGCTTGGGCGGTAAATAATGCAGCGCAGGTAATAATGGTGGCTCCTTGTTGTATGCATGAGCTGCAAACACAAGTTAAGGAGGCACCAGAGCCATGGGGAATGCTGACCAAGTATGGTTTAGTGAAAGAGCGGTTGGTTGATTTGATGACTGATTCACTGCGCGGACAAATCTTAAAATTACTTGGTTATCGAGTAGATATTGTGGAGTTTATTGGCGGAGAACATACTGCGCGAAATATCATGATTCGCGCAGTTAAAACTGGGGCAGCGGTGCAGGTGATTGATAAAGAGCGTTATGAAAAGATGATTAAAGAGTGGAATGTCACTCCATATTTAGCAAAGTTATTAGCAACTCAATTAAAAGCTGCGGCGGGAGTAAGCAATATCTGAGGAGTAGCACTTGCCAACTCCTTCACAATTAATCGGCTCAGCTTTTCCAATAAATACACCAGCAATTAATGCGATCGATGCTGCAGTCAGGGCAGCGATTGTTTTCATGGCTTAAGGATTTATTTATTCGCACCTTTCAACGGGATTACCGGGGATTGGTGTGGAAAAAGCACCCCTGTGGGTCAGGTAGGATTTGCCTCAGCACAGATTGTTAAAGATCTGTGACTTCACGCAATCTCTAGTTGGTTTTACCAGCTAATGAACCTGTTCGGTCTGATGAAAATCAGTCGGTTTAGATTGCTAGGGATTAATCAAATTGATTAATCAACAACCGAGTGCGATTAATTCTTTTGCGAATTAATGGCGAAAAGGAGTCTGCCACCATGGCGGTAGTAACAATGCGAGAGCTGCTAGACAGCGGTGTTCACTTCGGACACCAAACACGTCGCTGGAACCCAAAGATGAAGCGCTACATCTTCACAGAGCGCAACGGCATCTACATCATCGATATCCAACAATCACTTGCGCTAATTGATAGTGCTTATGAGTTTATTAAGAATGAGGTTGCTAAGGGCGGCCACGTTTTATTTGTTGGAACTAAAAAGCAAGCACATGAACCAATCAAGCAACAATCAGCACGTGTGGGAATGCCATATGTAACTGAGCGCTGGTTAGGTGGAATGCTGACAAACTTCCCAACTGTATACAAGCGTGTGCAACGCCTAAAAGAGTTGGAAGCATTAGAAACAGCTAATGATCAATTATTAACTAAGAAAGAGTTACTTGTTCTTCGTCGCGAGCGCGAGAAGTTAAATAAGAACCTTGACGGTATTCGCAACATGACCAAACTGCCATCGGCTATTTGGGTTGTAGATACTAAGAAGGAACACCTTGCAGTAGCAGAGGCAAAGAAGTTAGGAATTCCAGTAGTGGCAATTCTTGACACTAACTGCGATCCAGATGAAATTGATTTTAAGATTCCTGGAAATGATGATGCTATCCGTTCAATCGCACTTCTTACTCGCGTAATGACAGATGCAATTGCAGCAGGACTTGCACTTCGTTCACAACAAGCGGCAAAGCTTGCTGATGCAGCAGCAAAGGAAGCGGCTGAAAAAGCTGCAGCTACTGCTGATCAACCACTTGCTGATTGGGAGAAAGATTTAATTAAGGAACCAACAGCTGATGCTGCTAAAACAGAAACTGCGGGTGCTTAATTGGCTTACTCAGCAGATGATGTAAAGCGCCTGCGCGAATTAACTGCAGCAGGAATGTTGGATTGCAAGAAAGCATTAGATGAAGCAGATGGCGATTTTGATAAGGCTGTTGAGATCATCCGTGTTAAAGGTCTGAAGGGTGTAACTAAACGCGAGGGTCGTTCAACCTCAAATGGTTTAGTAACTGCAAAGGCTGAAGGCGATCTTGGTGTGATGTTAGAACTTAACTGCGAAACAGATTTCGTGGCAAAGGGTGAGCGTTTCCAAGAGTTAGCTGATGAATTATTAAATCACTTAGCATCTTCAAAGATTGCAGATCTATCTGCCTTTCTTGCTTCAAAGCTGGCATCAGGTAAAACTGTGCAAGAGCGCGTAGATGAAGGCAATGCAACACTTGGTGAGAAGATTGAAATCAAACGCATCTCAGTTCTTACTGGTTCACCAGTAGCGCTGTACTTGCACAAGACTTCACCTGATCTACCAGCTCAAGTTGGTGTGCTTGTTCAATTAAAGAGCGCAGCAGCAGAAGCAGGTCGCGATATTGCTCAACACATCGCAGCATTTGCACCGCAATTTATTAGTCGTGATCAAGTACCAGCAGATCAGATTGAGAAAGAGCGTCGCCTTGCTGAGGAGACTGCTCGTAATGAAGGTAAGCCAGATGCGGCAATCGCAAAGATTGTGGAAGGTCGCGTAACTGGATTTGTTAAGGAAGTTTCACTTCTAGAGCAAGCCTTCGCAAAGGATGCAAAGAAGACGGTCCAACAAATTCTTGATGAGGCTAAGACCGCCGTGTCCGCCTTCAATAGATTCCGAGTGGGTCAGTAAACTTAAGTTCAGTAACAGTAATTAGATAAGGAGCGCTTGTGCCACGTAAGGGTTATAAACGAGTGCTCCTTAAATTATCTGGTGAAGTATTTGGTGGCGAAAAAGGCATTGGTGTTGATCCTGATGTAGTCCACGATGTAGCAAATCAAATTGCAGAGGTTGTTCGTGGTGGCACAGAGCTGGCAATTGTTGTCGGTGGCGGTAATTACTTCCGTGGCGCAGAGTTACAACAACGCGGTATGGATCGCGCTCGCGCAGATTACATGGGCATGCTTGGCACAGTTATGAACTGTTTAGCACTTCAAGATTTTCTAGAAAAAGCAGGTATTGAAACTCGTGTGCAAACTGCAATTGCTATGGGACAAGTTGCTGAACCATATGTGCCACGCAGAGCAATTCGCCACCTAGAAAAAGGTCGCGTAGTTATTTTTGGTGCTGGCGCTGGAATGCCATTTTTTACAACGGACACAGTTGCAGCTCAACGCGCACTTGAAATTGGATCTGATGCATTACTTCTTGCTAAATCTGGTGTTGATGGTGTTTACAACGCAGATCCAAGAAAAGATAAGAGTGCTACCAAATATGAAAGTATCTCTTACGATGAAGTTTTATCTAAATCTCTAGCTGTTGCAGATGCAGCAGCTTTTGCGCTCTGCCGCGAGAACAAATTACCAATTGTGGTCTTTGATTTGAAGCAAAATGGCAACATCAAGCGGGCGGTTAAGGGTGAAAGTATCGGAACTCTAGTTTCTTAACTAGAATAACGATTACTTAAAGGAGAATTAAATGTCAGATCTAAATACATCACTTGCAGATTGTTCAACCAAAATGAACAAGGCAATTGATGTTGCCAAAGAGGATTTCGCAGCCATCCGCACAGGTCGTGCGCACCCAGCAATGTTTGCCAAGTTAATGGTTGATTACTACGGCACTGGAACTCCACTTGCCCAACTTGCAACTGTGCAAGTACCAGAGGCTCGTCTGGCATTAATTACGCCATACGATAAAGGAGCTCTTGCCGCAATCGAGAAGGCAATTCGTGACTCTGATTTAGGTGTTAATCCAGGTTCAGATGGTGTTGTTATTCGCGTTAACTTTCCGCAATTAACTGAAGAGCGTCGCAAAGAGTTTATTAAAGTTGCAAAATCAAAGGCTGAGGATTCAAAGGTTGCTATTCGTGGCGTTCGCCGAATTGCGAAAGAGGCGATGGAAAAATTAGAGAAAGATGGCAAGGTTGGTAAAGATGATCTAGTTCGCGCTGAAAAAGAGCTAGAGAAAATTACTTCAGATCACGTAGCCAAGATTGATGAACTTTTAAAGCATAAAGAAGCTGAACTGCTAGAAGTTTAATAATGGCTGATCTGCATTCAATAAATGATGCGATAAACAAACGCGCTGGGCGTAAATTACTGCCTTCAATTTTAGTTTCCTTAACCTTACTTACCTTAATCTTTGGCACCATAAATCTTGAACCAAAATTATTTTTACTTCTTATTCTGATCGCCATCATGCTGGGTGTTCGTGAATTAACCCATGCCTATCGCGCCGGTGGCATTGAATTACCAGATCTGCCAATCATGTTAATTGCCTCGGTCATTTTGGTGGCCTCTTGGTTTGGTGGCACTGAAGGTTTAGCTGTCTCAACCGGATTATCAATTCCAATTTTGATGTTCTTCTTACTTATGATTTCACAAAAAGATTTTATTAAACGATCAACCTCTGCAGTCTTTGCTGTTTTTTACTTAGCAGTTTTAGGTGGATTTATTTTGCTAGTTGCAAATCATCCAGATGGTGGCAAGCGAATACTGGCGCTCGTTATTTTGATTGCTTGCAACGACACCTTTGCCTACTTTGCCGGCGTGCTATTTGGTAAACATAAAATGGCGCCAACCATCAGCCCAAAGAAATCTTGGGAGGGTTTAGTCGGTGGATTAATCGCATCCTTAATTGGTGGGGCATTGGTATTTCAAAATGCCTTTGAAACGCAATGGTATGTGGGCTGCGCAGTTGGAGTTATGACGGTAATTACTGCAACATGTGGTGATTTAATTGAAAGTGCAATTAAGCGCGATCTTGCAATTAAAGATATGTCTAATTTATTACCAGGCCATGGTGGCATTATGGATCGTCTTGATTCGGCATTATTTACCGCACCTGCTGTTTGGTTTGCCTTTGAATTAATTAATCGGTATTTGTAGTGGTTGATTTAGTCTTTGATCCTCCTGCGCCAAAAAAGAAAACACCAATTCATTTAGCCGACTTAACTGTTGCAGAGCGCAAAGCACGCGCGGAAGAGCTTGGTTTGCCGGCATTTCGTGCCAATCAATTAGCGGTGCACTTCTTTACTCATTACAACGATGATTCTGACACTTGGAGCGATATTCCAAAGGAGCTGCGCCAACCACTTGCGGATGCATTTTTACCTAAATTAATTACCTTAGTTCGCTCCATTACCTGTGATGGTGGTAAAACTCGTAAGGATCTTTGGCGCTTACATGATGGTGTTTTAGTGGAGTCGGTTTTAATGAAATACACCGATCGCACCACTGTTTGTATCTCATCTCAAGCAGGTTGTGGCATGAACTGTCCATTTTGCGCAACTGGACAAGCTGGTTTAACTAGAAATTTAACTGCTGGTGAAATTACCGCCCAAGTTGTAATGGCTGCTAAAGCATGTGCTGCTGGTGAATTACCTGGGGGGCAAACTCGATTATCAAATGTTGTATTTATGGGAATGGGTGAGCCACTAGCTAATTACAAGCCAGTGATGCAATCTGTTCGAAATCTATCTAGCCCACAACCTAACGGCTTAGGTATTGGCGCCAGATCAATTACCGTTTCAACTGTTGGTTTAGTAAATGGCATTGATAAATTAATTGATGAGGATATTCCGGTAACGCTAGCAATTTCATTACATACACCTGATGATGAATTACGCGATACTTTGGTGCCAATTAACTCACGATGGAAGGTTAAAGAGGTTTTACAAGCTGCCGACCGTTATGAAGCAAAGACTGGAAGACGTTACTCAATTGAGTATGCATTAATTCGCGATATTAATGATCAAGCATGGCGGGCAGATTTGTTGGGCCGATTACTTAAGAATAAAAACGCCCATGTTAATTTAATTCCACTTAATCCAACTCCTGGTTCTAAATGGACCGCATCTCGCCCAGAGGATGAGCGAGCCTTCGTGGAAATTCTGGAGGGTTATGGCGTTCCGGTAACGGTGCGCGATACCCGAGGCCGAGAGATTGATGGAGCATGTGGTCAATTAGCGGCGGCCGAAGTATCCTCGGCTAAGTAACTCATTAAATAGCTTTTAAATTTAAGAAAGGTTTTACCGTGAAGGCGCTAAAGAATTTTGTAAATGGAAAGTTTGTTGATTCTAAATCTGGCAAAACTACCGAGTTAATTAATCCAGCAACTGGAAAAGCATTTGCTACTGCGCCAAATTCAAATGAAGCAGATGTTGATGCAGCACTTCAAGCTGCCGCTGCCGCCTTTCCAGCATGGCGCGATACAACTCCATCGCTTCGCCAAAAAGCCTTACTTAAAATTGCTGATGCGTTAGAGGCAAATGCTGAAAAATTAGTTGCCATCGAATCAGAAAACTGTGGCAAGCCAATCTCGGTAACCATGAGCGAAGAGATTCCGCCAATGATTGATCAGATTAGATTTTTTGCCGGAGCTGCTCGAAATCTTGAAGGTAAATCAGCTGGTGAGTACATGAATGGCATGACCTCATTTATTCGCCGCGAACCAATTGGTGTTTGCGCACAAGTAACACCTTGGAATTACCCAATGATGATGGCGGTATGGAAGTGGGCACCGGCAATTGCTGCGGGAAATACTGTTGTTTTAAAACCATCAGATACCACACCTGCTTCCACATTATTTATGGCAGAGATTATGAGTGAGTTTTTACCTGCTGGTGTTTTCAATGTGGTTTGCGGAGAGCGCGATACTGGACGTGCCTTAATTGCGCACAAGATTCCAGCGATGGTTTCAATTACTGGATCAATACGTGCTGGTATTGAGGTAGCAAAAACTGCTGCAGATGATGTGAAGAAGGTTCACCTAGAGCTTGGTGGAAAAGCACCAGTTGTTGTGTTTGCAGATTCAGATTTAGCAGCAGCTGCTGAAACTATTGCCATCACTGGATTTTTCAACGCCGGTCAAGATTGCACAGCTGCAACTCGCGTAATTGTTGAAGCATCTGCATATGAGAAGTTTGTGGAATTACTTGCTAATGAGGCAAATACCAAGATTGCAGTTGGAAATCCGGATGAGGATGTTTTAGTTGGTCCAGTAAATAATGCTAATCAACTAGAGCGAGTAAAAGGATTTATTGATCGCTTGCCATCTCACGCCAAAATTGTTGCTGGAGGTGCGGTACTAGATCGTCCAGGATTTTTCTTTGCACCAACTGTGGTGGCAGATCTAAAACAAGATGATGAGATTATTCAAAATGAGGTTTTTGGACCGGTTATTACAGTTCAAAAATTTGCAGATGAGGCGCAAGCAATTGAGTACGCAAATGGTGTTGAGTACGGATTGGCATCTAGCGTTTGGACCAAAGATCATGGTCGTGCAATGCGTCTTGCCAAAGCATTTGATTTTGGTTGCGTCTGGATTAACTGTCATATTCCATTGGTTGCGGAAATGCCGCATGGTGGATTTGGTAGATCAGGCGTTGGTAAGGATCTTTCTGGCTATGGCTTTGAGGATTACACCAGAATTAAGCATGTAATGACCAATATAAATGCTTAACACCCAGCCATTTCGGGTCTAGGATCGGTCCATTCATTTAGCTGAACTCCCCACAGCTTCTTAGTTAGAAAGTGGTGCGATGACCAACAACAGTTCCAACACAAATAAAGATAAGTTAAATAAGTTAGCTGCAGATAATTCGATTCCATCAGAGATTAAAAACTTAATTTCTAAATCATTATCACGCAGAACAGTGTTGGCAGGAGTTGGTGGCGCAGGAGCAGCAGTTGCACTTGCATCATGCAGTAGTGGTGGCGGTTCCTCAGCAGAGAATGTTCGCTGGGCAAACTGGACAGAGTATTTAGATTATGACGAGGCGACTGGTGAAAACCCATCCTTAGTTGATTTCACTAAAGCAAATGGCATTGAAGTTTCATACAAAGAAGCAGTTCTAGATAATGATGAGTTCACCGCTCCATTGTTAGATAAGTTGCAATCTAAAAAAGATATTGG
>WLQA01000030.1 GCA_009698515.1 Actinomycetota bacterium | reverse complement strand
ATTTAGTAATCGCTGCGCCTGATTTAACATACTTTGATCTTTAACTTTTTTGGTCATTCTTAATAAATCTAAATTAACTAACTCTAAATTTATTTCCTTGCCTGCTTTTACAACCAATTGCGCTAAATCTTTTATGTGATCACGACCTCTGCTTCGTATGGCAGATGCGCGCGATGGAATAGTGATGATTCCAATTATCCCGCACAGCTTTAAATCAGCTTTGGCTTTTGCAATAGAGCGCAAAATTGCATTAGCCAAAATACTTTTTGCGACTTGGTTTCCACTCTCCTTTGCCGATAACACAAGGTGGGAACAGGTACTTTCATAATATCTAGCAAAGTAAAGAGGTGTTCTAGAGATTCGGCCATGATGGATCTCTCGTTGCCATTGCAATTTACAATTGATACAAATTGATGAACCAGCAGTTTTACAACTGATACAAAATGGTGGATAGAGAAGTTGTACAAGTGGTTGTAGCACTCAACCTTTATATCGAAATTAACCGCTTACTTTAAGTCGTTGGGGATAATATAAATTGGATGAGTTTGAATTAAATCACCGCGTCGCTTAGGAAGTGTTAAAACAAAGTGTGCGCCTAAATTTGGCTTGCCCCATGCCAGAAGCTCTCCTTGATGAAGTTTTGCATCTTCAAGTGCAATTGATAAACCAAGTCCAGTACCACCACTGGTTCTAGCCCGTGATGGATCTGCTCGCCAGAAACGATCAAATAATTTTGTGGCATCTTTTTCATTAAAACCTAAACCAAAATCACGTACTGAAACTGCAACCTCATTCTCACTTTCGGCTAACTCAATTTTAACTGGCTTACCTTCGCCATGATCCAACGCATTAGCCACTAAGTTACGCAGAATTCTTTCAATTCGACGAGGATCACCATCAACCATAACCTCATTTGTAGGGATTTTAATTTCAAATTGATCAATCTTTGTTGGATGCAAGTAATCTACAGTTTTACGGATTACTTGGGTCAAATCAAAGTTTGAAAACTCTAATAAAACCTCGTTGGCATCAAATCTACTTACCTCCAGCAAATCTGAAAGTAATAACTCAAATCGATCAATTTGATTGATTAATAACTCAGCACTTCTGGCGATTACTGGATCAAAGGTGCTGCGCTGATCATGAATAATTTCAGCTGCCATTCTCATTGTTGTAAGCGGAGTTCGAAGCTCATGGGAAACATCAGATACAAATCGTTGTTGCAATTGGGAGAGATTTTGCAGGCGATAAATTTGTTGTTGAATTGATAAAGCCATCTCATTAAAGGATCTGCCAAGAGAGGCTAATTCATCCTCGCCACTTACCTGCATACGACTGGTGAGATCACCTTCGGTAAATTTCTCGGCCACCTGAGCTGCTTCTGTAATTGGAGAAACTACCTGCTTAATTAAAAATCTTGTACTAATTCCAATTAGTAAAACCAGTAAGAAGCCAAAGAAAAATAAGGTCCAGGCAATTGAGTTAATAGTTTGATACTGCGCCTCTAAATTAAATAGGTAGTAAATCTCATAGGTACCTGCTCGAGGAATTTGTAACTTGCCACCAATAATAAATCCAGGATTTACAACACCATTTGCATACTTAATATCTGATCTAATATCTAATACTTCATCACTTTTCGTCACTAGCTCCCGGAAATCTAGCGGGATTGAATCCAAAGATAATAATGTTGGAACAGTTTGATAAATATCGCGGGTACTGCTGGTGTTGGGAATTTTCAACATAACTGTTTCGCGACCAGATAGCGAACCATCTTCACGGACAGAGGTAAGAAAATCTGTCACAACTTTTCGTAGTTCAGCATCATCTTGAAAACGAGAAATATTAAAGTGCCCTTGCGTTAAGGCCAATGCATTGCGCGTCTCCACCTTTGAGATCGCAATCTTTTCATTGATTACCGTTGAAGAAACTCGAGAGTAAACGCTTATTCCAATAATCAACACCGCAATAACTGCAATCGCCATATTGGTAACTAAAACTCGCAGGCCAAGAGATTGTTTTACTCTGACCTTTGAAATAAGCATTTTAAGATTTAATCTCTAGCCGGTCCTGCTTTATAACCAACGCCACGAACTGTTAACACTAACTCTGGATTTTCTGCATCAGCTTCTACCTTTGAGCGCAAGCGCTGCACATGCACATTTACTAATCGAGTATCCGCTGCGTGCTGATATCCCCACACTTCACTTAGAAGAGCTTCGCGCGTAAATACTCGTCCTGGCTCTTTCGCTAGTGCAACTAATAGATCAAACTCCAACCGAGTAAGAGGAATTTGTTTATCATTTCGAGAAATAGTGTGTTCCATTTGATCAATGGTTATGTCACCAATTTTTAAAGTACCCACTTTGGTAACGCGGCGCAATCTGGTATTAATTCGGGCGATTAACTCTTGTGGTTTAAATGGTTTAACCATGTAATCATCAGCGCCTGCTTCAAGTCCGAGCACCACATCTTGGGTGTCACCTTTTGCAGTCAACATAACGATTGGCACCATAGATTTTTCACGGATTAATTTACAAACTTCAATGCCATCGATTCCTGGCAACATCACATCAAGTAAAACTAAATCTGGTGGGTTTGCGGTAAAAATCTCAATAACTTCATCGCCACGATTAACTAAATCAACCTCCATGCCAGCACCGTTTAACACGATGCTGAGCATTTCAGCTAAGTCTTGATCGTCATCGACGACCATGACTAATGGCATGTTATGACCCGTGTTCCCAAGAGTTTAAGTAAAGCTCTTGTGCTGGAGTTAGTACATCTAATTCAGCGCCCATGCTGGCAAGTTTTAATGTGGCCACATTCTTATCAATCTCTGTTGGCACATTATGTAATCCTGCAGCAAGTGATTTACCAACCTTTAATAACCATTCAGCGGTTAATGCTTGATCAGAAAATGACATATCCATAACAGATGCTGGGTGACCTTCAGCTGCACCTAGATTGGCTAGGCGACCTTCAGCAATTAACAAAATACGACGGCCATCTGCCATTACATACTCATCTGTTTGATGACGCATCTTGGCATTTTTTTGCTTGGCATTCTTTTCTAACCAAGCCACATCAATTTCAATATCAAAGTGACCGGAGTTAGCCAATATTGCGCCATCCTTCATTTGTTTGAAATGTTCATCGCGAAGCACATCACGGTTACCAGTAACTGTAATAAAGACATCGCCAATTGCAGCTGCCTTTGTCATTGGCATTACGCGGAATCCTTGCATCATGGCATCTAGCGCTTTAGTTGGATCGATCTCAGTAACAATAACTTCTGCGCCTAATCCCTTTGCGCGCTCTGCAACACCTTTACCGCAGTAACCAAATCCAGCAACTACAACAATCTTGCCGGCAATTAAGGTGTTTGTGGCACGAAATACCGCATCAAATGTTGATTGACCAGTTCCGTAACGGTTATCAAACATGTGCTTTGTGTCGGTGTCATTTACCGCGATCATAGGAAACTTCAGTGCACCATCTTTTGCCATTTGGCTTAAGCGAATAACACCAGTTGTTGTTTCTTCACAACCAGCAATAATTCCATCTAATAACTCTTTACGTTCAGTATGAAGCACATTCACCAAGTCGCAACCATCATCAAATACAAATTGTGGCTTGATATCTAGTGCAGCATTTAAATGTTTGTAATAACCATCGCGGTCAACTGCGTTACGAGCAAATACGGAAATTCCATACTCTTGAACAAGTGCCGCAGCAGTGTCATCTTGAGTTGAAAGTGGGTTTGATGCACACAATGCTAAATCTGCTCCGCCAGCTTTTAATGCCAACATTAGGTTTGCAGTTTCAGTTGTTACGTGCATACATGCAGAAATTCGAATTCCAGCAAATGGTTTTTCTTTAGCAAAGCGCTCTTTAATTTGCGCAAGCACTGGCATGTTACGGCCAGCCCATTCAATGCGCTTCTTACCTTCAGCGGCAAGTGCAATATTTGCTACATCATGTTTTACAGCAGTAGTGGTGCTCATTTTCGCTCCTATTTAGGTTAAGTAAAAGCTCTTTAGTTTTACGCAATCTTTTACCGAGGCTAGTGGGCTCACTATGTTGGTAACTAGAGGGCAAAGATACCCTGAACTGGCGAGGTTTATCGACTCTTAATTACGGCAAGTACTGCATCGCGAATCTTTTTCATCTGCGCTTCGGTATCTGCCTCAACATTTAACCGAAGTAATGGTTCAGTATTTGAAGGCCGCAGGTTAAACCACCAGGTATCTGTAGTGAAGGTTAGGCCATCTAACTCATCTACTTCACATTGCGATTCATAAACACTGCGAACTTTGGCAATAGCAGCCGGCAGATCTTTTACTTCACTATTTACTTCTCCGCTAGAAAAATAACGATTGTAGGGTTTTAGCAATTTGGATAATGGTTGTTTAACCGCCATTAATTCCGCAAGTGCATAAAGTGCAGCGAGCATGCCAGAATCTGCGCGCCAGAAATCTGCAAAGTAAAAATGTCCGCTGTGTTCACCACCAAAAATTGCGCCAGATTCAGCCATTAACTTCTTGATATATGAGTGGCCAACTCGAGAGCGAAGTGGTGTACCGCCATTTTCGGTAATTACCTCTGGCACCGCTTTAGATGAAATTAGATTGTAAATAATGGTGGAACCAGGTTTTTCCATTAGCTCGCGAACTGCTACCAACCCAGTTAATGCAGATGGATTTACTAAAGCACCGGTTTCATCAATTAAAAAACAGCGATCAGCATCGCCATCAAATGCTAAACCGATATCTGCACCCTCTTTTTTTACCCGCTTTTGAAGTGCCACTAAATTTGCTGGCTCAATTGGATTTGCCTCATGGTTTGGGAAGGTGCCATCTAACTCAAAGTACATTGGAATTAAATCAACCTTTAGCTTTGCCATTACCGCTGGTGCAGTAAATCCGGCCATGCCATTTCCAGCATCTATTACTACCTTTAATTTACGTTTAGCAAATGTTCCTTCAGGAAATCTGGTTATTAAATAATCTACATACTCAGTTAATAAATCCTGCTCCTTAGATTTACCAACTGGACGATTAGAAATTGGTGAACCATTTTCAATAAAGTTTCGAATTTGAAGAAGACCTGATTCCTGGCCAATTGGAATTGCACCAGATTTACATAGCTTCATACCGTTGTATTGAGCAGGATTATGACTTGCGGTAAACATAATGCCCGGTAAATTCAATTTGCCCGATGCAAAGTACAACATGTCAGTTGATGCTAAACCAATTCGAATTACATCCATGCCTTGACTGTTGGCACCATCGCTAAATGCATCTGCCAGTAATGGTGATGATGGGCGCATATCTTCACCGACCACTATGGTTGCCGGTTCGCGTTCGATCTCTAAAAATTTAGCAAAAGCTACGCCAACTGCAAATGCAAAGTCAGGGGTAATCTCTTTTTCTACTAAACCACGAATATCGTAAGCTTTAATAATTTTAGATAAATCATTTTTTGCTGACACAGCAGTATCTTAATTTAGAATTGCAAAATAAATTAATTTGAAGGCAAGGCCCGTAGGTGCCCACGGCGACCAAGCTCTGGTGGCATGCTCGCTCTGTTTAAATCTGAGTTGGCAACTTCCCGAACTGCATTAGCAATTGCCATTAGATCATCATCAGATGGTCCAACTTGTTCCAAAGTTGGTTCTTGCTTAATTACATTCCAGCCAACTGGCACAGTTAAACGTTCGCTATGTGATGCACATAGATCGTAATTGTGTGGCTCGGCGTAAGTTGCAAGTGGTCCTAAGACTGCAGTTGAATCTGAATAAACATAGGTCAGAGTTTTGATCGCAGCATTAGTACAGCTCGCCCTCGAGCAGGTACGACCAGACATCTTTCTCATATCAAGAGATTAACGGGTGAAGGGTTAAAAAGTTGGGATTTAACCCCGAGAAATTACATCGGCATCAGAGATTGGTTCCGATGCACTTTCCAAATTCGCCCCGGTATTGAGTGGAATGTAACTAGTTCCGATGCCACTTCCTTCTGGATGCAAAATAATTCCACCCTGCGTAGCAGCATTCTTAGAGATAAATTGAATTCGATTTAAACCAATTGGTGCCTGCCAAATTGCAAAGTTATTGCCCTTAATAGTCTTGTTGTATTTCTTGCCATTGGTACCAATTGCTGAAATTGAAACATTAATGCTCTTGCCGGAGAAGGCAATCAACGGTTTTGATCCAGTTAAGTTCAAAGTTAACTTCTCCAAGTCATCAGCAGCTGTTGCCCACGCAATCTCACTACTTTTGCCAAAGGTATATTCACTAAGAACAGAGCCCAAGATTGGTTGATCTGATTTAACAATTATGGAGAATGCTTGTTTTTCTGGCGCAAAGGTAAGTGGGATATTAATTACCCGACGACTACTTACCTTTAATTCCGATAAACCAACCGGTACAAAGTTTCCATCATTTGAGTTAATCGAAACTTCAATATTTGCATCGATACTTCCAGGAACTAGCAAGCGAAGGGTGTGCGCTGAAGAAACCCCAGTTGCCTTGCTCTTTAAATCTGAGATCGCCGGGATAGTTACCAACTTAGTTGCAGATGCAACTGGTGCAACAAAATCTGCGCCAAGTGATCGCAAACCTTTTTTACGCTCATCAAATAAAAATGAACTAACGCGACCAGATTTAGTTTTGACTGCTATCACAATTGAATCTTCACCTGGAATTAAGGTATCTACCGAAATTGCCTTACTTGAATTTGCTGCAATTGCCACACTCTTTGGTTCAACTGCACCAGTTGGTGTGTAAATTTCAATATCTACAGTTGATTCGCTAAATCCACTATTTACAATTGAAAGAATAGATTTACTTGTAAGGGCTCCAGAACCACCAACAAACCATTGTTCACCATTGCTGACTGAACAAGGCACAACTGCTTTCCAATTATTGTTTGCAAAAGTTAAGGCGGTTCCGGCAGATCCTTCAACTAATAAGGCAGCTGAACCAAGTGTGATCGCATTTGCATTTGCTGGTACAAACTTCTTATTTTTTCCTTCAATTAAACGGCGGCCGATCTTTGAATTTGGCAGCGCTGCAATTGCAGATGCCTTGCTGTAAATAGCTGGGCATACAGTGGCTGGGTATGAGTAAGTTATTTTCACCTGCTCATTGCGAGTTGGGGCAAGGTAGGAGATTAAAAATAAAAATATAAGAAATACCGCTACCAAGTTATATTTCTTATTTGTAAATAGGTTTCTCATCAGACTAACTCCTCCAATGGAACCTCTTTGCGACGACGTCCGGCAGGTAGCGCTAAGACGATAAGAGTTAGCACCGCAATTAACTGCAATGAAACCCAACCGCGTCGCGCAGTGCCATCATGAACTAATGACAACTCCCCTGGCTTATCTATCACAAATGCAGGAGTGCCAAATTGGCTTTGTGTTAATTTAACAATTCGACCATCTAACAATAATTTCCAAGCATCATCATATTTTTCCGCCAATAAAATTGTGCCTGGTTTGGCTGCATAAGCATTTGATGATTTGTCATTAGATGCCAAAGAGAAGAACTGTCCAGATTTATCAACCAGAGTTAGGCGAGAGTGAGCGCCATTAACTTTCCAAACCACACCATCCTTTGTGGCAGATGATCTGGTGAATCCACCGATGCCATCAACTGTTCTAACTAAAGCAGCATCTGCGGGATTTTTCATAAACACATATTGCACGCCGTAATATCCAAGCACTTGGCTGCTAGTTGCACCGACACCGCTGACTAATTCGGTAATAGCTTTATGAACTTCAACAGGTGTAGTCGATGCCATATCTGGATCACCAATTTGTAAATCGCCACCACGAGTTATGAAGTACTGTAATTGTTCGCTGTTTTTTCTAATCACTAATGTCTTTGGTTTTGCCGAGATACTAGCCAAGTCGGTGATGAATGCGGGAATTACTTGATCTTGATTTGATCTAACAAGTGAATCTGCTCCAACGGTAGCCGCCCAAAACGGTAGAACTACAAATGAGATTGCAGTTATTACGGCGGTAATCGCAGAGAGAAAGTGGCGGTATCCAATATTGGTACTTCGCAAAATCGGAATTAATTTTTCAAATAACGAGAATGCCGATAGCAAAGCTAATGTTTGGGCAAAAATAATCAGCGGTCCGGT
>WLQA01000003.1 GCA_009698515.1 Actinomycetota bacterium | reverse complement strand
TTACCCTCTCGCCAGTTGCTGCGAAAATAATTGGTTTACCAGTAATTTCAACAATTGATAAGGCTGCGCCACCACGCGCATCACCATCTAATTTAGTTAAAACAACTGCATCAAATCCAACACCATCTGCAAACGCCTTCGCAGTTCTTACCGCATCTTGACCGATCATTGCATCGACAACAAAGAAGATTTCATCTGGATTAATCGCATCTCGCACATTAATCGCCTGTTGCATTAACTCTTGATCAATACCTAGTCGGCCAGCGGTATCTACAATGACAAAATTATGAACTTTATCTTTGGCAAATTGCAGGCCAGCCTTTGCAACTTTTACTGGATCGCCAACACCATTTCCTGGCTCTGGTGCAAAAACCGGAACCTTAATTGAATCGCCAACAACTTGCAGTTGCGTAACCGCATTTGGTCTTTGTAAATCAGAAGCCACCAGCAGTGGTGTATTTCCTTGATCCTTTAAATACTTGGCTAACTTTCCAGCAAGTGAGGTTTTTCCAGCTCCTTGTAAACCAGTTAACAAAATTACAGTTGGGCCGGTTTTAGCAAAACGTAATCGCCGTGCAGATCCACCCAGTGTTTGCGTAAGTTGTTGATTTACAATCTCAAAGATTTTTTGCGCCGGGTTTGTGCTCTTATTGATTTCATCAGCACGCTCGGATGCAATCTTAAGAATTTGATTTGAGAAATTCTCGGCAACTACTTGAGCTACATCTGACTCGAGTAGCGCAGTCTTAATCTCTGCTGCAAAATTACTTAAATCTGATTCGGAAATCTTGCCGCGTAGGCCAGAAAATATATTGCTGAATCTCTGACCTAGCGCTTCAAACATAGAAGTTATCTTACTTAAATTAAACCGCTGCTTCTCCGCTTTCACCAGTACGTACTCGTACCACTGAATCAACAGGTGTGGCCCAAACTTTGCCATCACCAATATTTCCAGTGCGAGCCGCATCGGTTATTACCTTGATCGCTTTGTCTGCGGTCGCAGCAGTTACCAGAACTTCTAATCTAATTTTTGGAATTAGATCAACCTTGTATTGGGCGCCTCGATAGACCTCAGTTAAACCAAGTTGTCTACCAAAACCCTTTGCCTCCGAAACGGTCATGCCAGTTATTCCAGCAGCAATCAACGCTTCTTTAACATCATCTAATTTTTGTGGTTTGATAATTGCAGTTACTAGTTTCATGAACTAAATCCTCCTCTTGAACTTGAAGTTAATTCATACGCAGTTTCTGCATGCTGGTCATAATCTATGCCAGCTACTTCTGCATCTGGCTTAACTCTAAAGCCAATTGTCTTATTGATGATAAATCCAATAATTAAGGTGACAATAAATGAGTAGGCCAGTACGAAGAATGCACCAAAAGCCTGTTTACCTAGCAGTGCGCTACCACCGCCATACAAAATGCCATCTAAGCCAAGTGAGTTAATGGCACTGCTGCCGAAGAATCCAATGGATAGACATCCCCATAATCCGCCAACTAGGTGAACACCAACGACATCTAGTGAATCATCAAAGTTGAATTTATATTTCAAACCAACTGCCAATGCGCAAAGCATGCCAGCGATTAATCCGATGACAACCGCTGCCCATGGTGCAACAAATGCGCAAGCTGGTGTAATTGCAACTAATCCGGAAACCGCTCCGGATGCAACACCTAATGAGGTTGGATGGCCATCACGTAATTTTTCAACTAATAACCAACCAAGAGCTGCAGCAGCTGTTGCAACTTGAGTATTCATAAATGCAAGTGCAGCAACACCATTTGCACCTAAAGCTGATCCGGCATTAAATCCAAACCAACCAAACCAAAGGAGCGCTGCGCCAATTAGTACCAATGGCATGGAGTGCGGGCGCATAGATTCTTTTCGCCAGCCAACACGTTTTCCTAAAACTATAGCAAGTGCTAAACCAGCAGCTCCGGCATTTATATGTACTGCGGTTCCGCCAGCAAAATCTTCAACACCTCTGGCTGCCAAGAAACCAGCACCCGTAACCGTGTCACCAACTTTATTTCCAAATGCAAAAACCCAGTGCGCAACTGGGAAGTAAACCAAAGTTACCCAAACTGCGACAAAGATTGCCCAAGATGTGAACTTGGTTCGGTCAGCGATGGCACCAGAGATTAGTGCTGGTGTTATTACCGCAAACATCAGTTGGAAAGCGGCGAAGGCTAGTAATGGAATTGGATAAATCCCACCATTATTTGTTAACTCATTTATCGAGGAACCTAAACCAGAAAGTGATAAGGAGCCATACCATTGTGAGTTTGCTTCATATCCGAAAGCTAATTTGAAACCATAGATCACCCAAAGCACACTGACTACGCCAATTGTTACCATCGACATCATCATCATGTTTAAAACACTTTTTGCCCGAACCATGCCACCATAAAATAAAGCAAGTCCTGGCGTCATTAATAAAACTAACGCGGTACTTGCTAATACCCAAGCGGTATCACCAGTATTTAAAACTACATCTGTCATGAAATCTCCAAATTAATAGGAGTTTCTCCTCGTTGAGATGACCAAATATTGGCGATAAGCAGTTACAGATGATCGTTTACTAGGTTTCCGGCAGGTGACAAAACCCCCACCATTGTTAAATTCTTGTTACGTAATCAGGCAAAGAGCGATGCAATATATGCATCTGGCTCAAATACGGTTAAATCGTTAATAGCTTCGCCATTGCCTAGAAATTTAATGGGCAAGCCAGTCTCGCGCTCTATGGCAATGGCAACTCCGCCTTTAGCGCTGCCATCTAATTTTGTTATGACAAAACCTGTTACGCCAACTGCCTCGATAAATGTTTTAGCTTGAGTGATCCCATTTTGACCAGTTGTCGCATCTATTACTAATAATATTTCACAGATTGGTCTTTGTTTTTCTATCACACGTACTACTTTGCCAAGTTCATCCATTAAACCTTGCTTTGTATGTAACCGACCCGCAGTATCGACAAGTAAATAATTACTCTTATTTTCCAATGCAGATGTTGTCGCTTCAAAAACCACAGCCGCTGGATCTGAATTAGCTTTTCCAGCAATAACTGGAATATTTAATCGATCCCCCCAAGTTTGTAACTGTTCGACAGCGGCAGCTCGGAAGGTATCAGCTGCGGCTAATGTGATTTGGTTTCCATTCATCTTTAAGTAATTGGCAATCTTTGCCGTACTTGTTGTTTTACCCGTTCCATTAACTCCAACAATTAAAATTGGATTTATTGAGTCTGCATTCTTGGAAAGATCTCGTGATTTTTTACTAAGCCATCCTTTAATCTCATTAGCAATAGCTGATTGCGCATCTTCTGGTTTGCTCTTCTTGGCAATAGAAATTACTTCATCTACTAATTTAACGCCGAGATCAGAATCAATTAGATTCTTACGGATTTGCTCCCAGTCACTCTCACTTACAGATCCACCTTTGACCGCGTTAAATAAACGCTTGAACAAACTCATCTAGCAAACTTTATGAAACGGCATCAACTTCGCGGATGCGTTGTGAAATAACTTCAGAGACACCATCTCCGCGCATAGTTACACCGTAAAGTGCATCTGCAATTTCCATAGTCCGCTTTTGGTGAGTAATTACAATTAATTGAGATTTCTCGCGCAGCTCTTCAAAGACGCCAAGTAATCTGCCTAAGTTTGTATCATCAAGTGCGGCTTCAACCTCATCCATTACATAAAATGGAGAAGGTCTTGCTTTAAAGATCGCAATTAGTAGTGCAACTGCAACTAATGAGCGTTCACCGCCAGAGAGAAGTGACAAACGTTTGACTCGTTTTCCTGGTGGGCGAGCTTCTACATCAACACCTGAAGTCAACATATCTGATGGGTTGGTAAGAATTAATCGACCATCACCGCCTGGGAATAATCGAGCAAAGACTAATTCAAATTCACGAGCGGTATCTTCATAAGCTTCGGTAAAGATTTGTTGAACTCGATCATCAACCTCTTTAATGATGTCTAGCAAATCCTTTTTGGTTTTCTTTAAATCCTCTAACTGTTCTGCCAAATAACGAAGTCGCTCTTCTAATGAAGTGTACTCTTCTAATGCAAGTGGATTGATTTTGCCAAGCAAGGTTAATGAACGCTCGGCTTGCGCCAATCGCTTCTCTTGTTGGTCGCGGCGATATGGAATCAATTCACCAGGAACAAACTCGCCCTGCTCATTTTCAATAAATGTTGGTACATCATTACTTGGTCCGTACTCAGCAACTAAGGTGGCAACATCAACACCAAGCTCTTCAACCGCTTTAATTTCTAGTTGTTCAATACGAAGACGCTGTTCTGCGCGAGCAATCTCATCCTTGTGAACACTTGAGGTTAATCGCTCAAGCTCTGTAGCTAATTCACGACTTGCACCACGAATACTTAGTATTTCACCTTCACGTTCGGCACGTGCTAACTCCAAACGTTCCCGCTCTGTTCCTGCTCGTAATATTGAAGATTCAATTTGGATTAACGCCTCATATGCCGCATCTGCAATCTGTTGTGCTGCCACCGCAGCTTTTGCACGCGCATCGCGGCGGGAAATTGCTTTGCTAGCGGAATCCCGTTCTGCCTGCGCAGCATCTTCAAGTGATTGTGCGCGCTGTGCAATTGCAGTAATACGCTCTTCAATTGTTCGCAAACTCAAACGTGATTCCACCTCTTGCGAACGAGCATTTGAAACTTTGGTTCGTAAATCTTCTAGATGAGTTAAATCTGGTTCGCGTGGTTCAGTTTGTGACTCGAATTGTGAAATTGCTGCAGCCAGATCTCGCTCATCAGATGTTCGCTGACCAGTCGCCTCTGTAATTGATGAAGCCAAACGCTCAATTTCACCTTGCGCACTCTTCACATTTTGACCTGCAACAGCCATCTGCTCAGCCAAACCATTCATGCGAGCATCAGATTCATTTAATTTAGCAAGTAATTGATCGTACTGAGACTGTTTATCTGAAACACCATCTTGTACCGATGTGATTTCAAATTTAATTCGATCACAATCTGCCGATAATTTACTAGCTTCATTTTCAGAGGCGGTAGTTAAACTCTCAACCTTTGCAATCAACTCTGCATTTGCAGATCCACGAACTAAATCAATAATCTCTTTAAATGCGGATAATCTGCCCAAAGAACCCGCTCTTAATTTTTCGGCCGCATCTCTGCGCTCTTTTATTTGCTCTAACTCTTTATCAGCTGACGCTAATTCATTCTTGGCATTTTCAAATTGGGAATCTAGTCCCGGCTCTGCTGCACCAACACTTGCAATCTGAGTTTCTAGCAGTGCGAAATCTTCTTGATAACCTTTTAATCTTGAATTAGCTTCATTTAAAGATGTTGTTAAGCGAGTTACCTCTGCATTTGTTGCATCGATTCTCGCCTTTAATCCATTTATATGTCCTTCTTGACGCGCTGTACCTTCACGTTGATCAGCAATTGCGCGAAGAGCCGCCGATACTGAATTTTCTTCTAGTGATAATTTCTCTTCAATTTCTTTCAGCGCATTGGTATCAATAAATAATTGTGATTTGGCAGCATTTAATTCTCTTTCAAATCCTTGTTGCTCTTCTCTAAGGATCGCAGCTTCTGCATCTAATGCTTCTGGATCGCGACCAGCGGATCTAGCTTCCTCCGCCTCTTCTGATAAAAATCTTGCCCGCTCTGAAGAAAGATTTTGTACACCACGGAATTTTTCACGTTGCGCAGTTAATCGATAGAAATTCTCCTGAGCTTTAACCAACAATGGATTTTCAGTTGCAGAGTTTCGATCTAACTCCTCTTCCCGCAGGCGCATCTTTTCAAGTTCGCCCTCAACTACCTCCTTGCGAGCGCGTAATGAGTTCTCATCCGCCTCTTCTACACTAAATGAATTTCTTAAATTAATTAAATCATCGGCTAATAATCTAAGTTTAGAATCACGAACATCAGATTGAATTACCGATGCCTTACGAGCAACCTCTGCTTGTTTACCAAGAGGTTTTAATTGTCGACGTAATTCAACTGTTAAATCCTGAATACGAGCGAGATTAGATTGCATAGAATCTAATTTACGGATCGCCTTTTCTTTGCGCTTTCGGTGTTTTAGTACTCCAGCTGCTTCTTCGATAAAGGCTCTACGCTCTTCCGGGTTTGCCAACAAAATTGCATCTAGTTGACCTTGCCCGACAATTACATGCATCTCGCGACCTATGCCGCTGTCGCTAAGTAACTCTTGGATATCTAATAATCTTGTAGTTTCACCATTTAGTAGATACTCCGATGATCCATTTCTAAACAGGACACGAGTAATTGTTACCTCGGCAAAATCAATTGGTAGAACACCATCTGCGTTATCTATTGTTACTGAAACTTCGGCGCGACCCAGAGGTGCACGTCCAGTTGTGCCTGCGAAAATTACATCTTCCATCTTTCCACCGCGAAGAGATTTTGCACCTTGTTCTCCCATTACCCAGGAGAGCGCATCAACCACATTTGATTTGCCTGAACCATTTGGACCCACAACGCAGGTAATGCCAGGTTCAAAATTTAAGGTAGTTGAGGAGGCAAAGGATTTAAATCCCTTGAGATTCATACTCTTCAAATACATAGGCGCAACCTATCCAAAAACCGCTCGAAATTACCGCTTCTTAGCGCTGGCAACGCTGACAAAAGTGTGAAGAACGATTCGCAAAGGCGATTCTGGCAATTGCGCTGCCACATCTGGGACATGGCTCACCCTCTTGCCCATACACAGCAAGTGATCGCTCGAAGTACCCACTTTCACCATTTACATTCTTGTACTGCTCATCAAATGAGGTACCTCCTGCCAATATCGCCTCTTGCATTACATCAATTGCACAATTGATCAGGCGCTTAACCTCAGCCTTACTTAAATCTTCACAAACAATTTCTGGATGTATTTTTGCTCTCCATAAAGCTTCATCAGCATAAATATTTCCTATTCCGCTAATTATCTCCTGATTTAGCAGAGTTGGCTTAATTGCTGATTTACGTTTTCGGATTCGATTAATTACTTTGGCTAAATCAAACTCTTTTTCAAAGGGATCAAGTGCTATATGTGCTACTGAGATTGGTACATCACCTGCATACTCCTCAACACCAACCCAGCCAAAAGTACGCTGATCTACAAATCTAATTTCATTGTTGCTTCGGGATAAGCCACCTGAAAGCATAAATCTAGCTCGCATATGTTTGTGAGGTGAAGTTGTAGTTGGCGTAACCAATAATTGACCGCTCATTCCAAGGTGGGCAACAAGAGCATATGGTCGATCAAGTGTTAGCCAAAGGAATTTTCCTCGCCGTTGCACACTTTTTATTCTGCTGCCAGCAAGTGAAGTAATTGGTGCGATTGAGCTTGGTTTAACCGCCCTTGGATGAAAAGCCTGCGCGGAAGTAATTTTCTTACCAGTTACATACTTTGCCAGGCCTGCCCTAACAGTTTCAACCTCGGGTAACTCTGGCATTTAATTATTTGTTGTTGCGGCTAGCCAATAGATCGCACGCTAATTTTGCGGCAGATTGCTCCGCCTCGCGCTTACTCTTTCCTAACCCTTGTGGGAATCGTTCGCCACTTAAAATTGCAATTGCGGTAAAACTTTTATCGTGATCTGGACCAGATTCACCAATTTCATACTCTGGTGATGTTAAACCTAATGATGCTGCCAACTCTTGTAATGCCGTCTTGCCATCTAATGCAGCGCCAGAATTTTGAGCTGAATCTATAGCTGGTCGTAGTAAATTCAAAATAATTTCAGCGCTCTTGGTATAGCCATGTTCAAGATAAATCGCACCAACTAAAGCTTCAAGTGAATCGGCCAAGATAGAGTTTTTATCTCTGCCATTTGTAGCCTCTTCGCCTTTGCCAATTCTTAAATATTGACCCAAATTAATATCACGCGCGATTTGAGCCAGTGCTCTCATATTTACAACACCAGAGCGAAGTGGACTTAATCTACTTTCATCTAAATCTGGAAATTTTGCATAAAGCTCATCGGTTACAACTAATCCAAGAACTGCATCGCCAAGAAACTCCATGCGTTCATTAGTTGGTAAGCCACCGGCTTCATATGAAAATGATCGGTGCGTTAATGCAAGTTGTAGCAACTCATCCTTAACCGAAATTCCGAGTTGCTCGGTCAGGCGAGAGTACAGATTAAACCTCTAGAACTTGGCGACGGTTATATGTTCCGCAAGTTGGGCAAGCTGTGTGTTGCAACTTTGGAGATTGGCATTGTTCACATGTTGCTAAATGCGCTGGAGTTGTCTTCCACATGCTTCGACGAGAGCGAGTGCGTGCTCGCGACATTTTTCGCTTTGGTACTGGCATGATCAGGACTCCTTTAAATAATATTTTTTACTTAGCTACTTAACTAATTAGTAGCAGGTGAGAATTATCTAGGAAAAATCCATTCTTGTAAAAACGGGCGTATCCCCTGCGGGAAATTAGAGATCTAATCCTTTTAAAGCTGCCCATCTAGGATCCTCTGGATTATGCGCGTGACCCTCCGGCAAGTTGATCCATTTCTCACCGCAACCTTGGCACAGCCCAGGGCAATCCTCATCGCACAATGGATTAACTGGCAGATTCAAAATAACTGCATCTCTAATTGGCAGTTCTAAATCAATTTCATCGCCAACCATAAAAGTTAATTCATCTTCATCTAAATTTACCTCTGTTTTTTCATCACGCTTACTATCTCGCTTTTTACCTTTATTTTTCTCCGCTGCTCTGCTGGCAGCTGTTTCATAATAAAAAAGTTCTGTAAACGCTTCATCTATTGGCCATTGAATTGGATCTAAACATCTGCCACATTCACCAGTTGCTAGGCCGGTAATTTCACCAGTTGCTAATACACCTTCATCAACGGATGTAATTCGCAGCTCAACATCTACGCTCTCGCCAGGTTTAATGGAAAGTAAATCCACGCCAATTGGCTCACTTACTGGAAGGCGCAATTGATGTTCGCGCATTTCTCCAGCACGATGCGGTAAATCATGTGTGTTAAATACAAAGACCGATCTGGCCATTAATTCTTACCGATCTTTTAGATCAGAAAGGGCGTGCTTTGGATCAGCGCCGGCTAATTTTTCTCGGCCGCGACTGATTACATCTAACGTTTTATTTAAGATTACCTCCAGGTTTGCCAGGCGAGAATCTATGTAAGCCTCAATCTCCTCTTTCTCCTGCTTACCTTCAGCGGTGGCCTCTGCCAAAATTTTTTGTGACTCTTTTTTAGCTGCCGAAACTATTGCCGTTTGTTCAACAAGTCGGGATACCTCATCGCGAGCTTGGGCAATGATGGAATCTGCTTGTTGATTTGCTGATTCAATTATTTCAGATTGCTGGCGCAAAATTGTGATTGCTTTCGCTAAATCATTTGGAAATGAAGATTTAATATTTTCAAGTAGATCCAACATCTCACCGCGATGAAGAACACAGGATGCAGAAAGTGGTACAGAACGAGCCTCTTCAACGGCAGCTATTGCTGCTTCGATATTCTCTACTACATCCATTTTTGCTCCTTCAGTTACGACTTTTTGCTAGCAACTCTTGATTTTAACTTACTGACTATCGCAGCTGGCATATATGCCGAAACATCTCCGCCGTGGCTTGCGATCTCCTTTACTAATGATGAGGATAAAAATGAGTGTGATGGCGCAGTTGCCATAAATAAAGTCTCTACACCTTGCAGTTGCAAATTCACTTGGCTCATCTGTAATTCATAATCAAAATCGCTGACCGCTCTTAGCCCTTTAACGATTGTGTTGATCTGGTTAGATTTACAAAAATCCACTAATAGGCCAGACCAGGAATCAACCCGGACATTCTTGTATTTTGCAGTTACCTCTTTAATCATTTCAATTCGCTCTTCAACAGTGAATAATGAGCTCTTAGTTTGATTTACCAACACCGCAATAACAACTTCATCAAATAATGAACTGGCGCGTTCGATAATATCTAAATGCCCATTTGTGATTGGATCAAAGGATCCGGGACATACAACTCGACTCATAAGTTAAACGCTAGCAAGTAAATGCGAAGTTTGCCATTTTAAGTATGAAATTAAAACTTATTGCGCATGTGAGCCATAGTGAATTGCGCCTTGACCATATGAGCGAACCTTTACCTCTTGTAATCCTTCTGGCCAAGCAAAGACTGCACCTTTTGCATCGCGTTCGATAGCGATAACACCAAATTTACTTAGTAAATTATTGCTTTGAATTTTCTTTAGTATCTTCTCAATTTCAGTATTAGAAACATCATATGGTGGATCTAGAAAGATTATTTCAAACTCTTTATTTGCAAGATGATTTAGATATTCAAAGGTAGTGGTTGTGTGCACTTTAAACTTTCCTAAATCTGGTTGATTCAGCAATAGTGCAAAATTCTTTTCACAAACTTCGGCGCTTGCTGAGTTACTTTCAACAGATTCAACTAAGCCAGCACCTCTTGAAAGTGCCTCTACGCCAACTGCGCCAGAGCCTGCAAACAAATCAAGAAAGTGCAGACCGTCTAATGTGCCAAAGCTTGAAATTAATGATGAGAATAAACCTTCCCTCGCTCTGTCAGATGTAGGTCTGGTAATTGACGGTGGAGAAAATAACTTTCGCCCTTTGCCGGCGCCAGCGATGATGCGCATGCTCATGATTTATCCATAAATGCCGATGACTCTTGTTCCTTTAATTTATTTACCTCTGCCAGCAATTGTGGCTGATTCTTAAGTGTTGCATCAACTTCCAATAAGGCAAGTGCATCGGTTCTAGCTTTTTCAATTAAATCTTCATCCCGAAGTACACGCAGCAGACGTAAATGAGATTTTCCGCCAGATTGCGAAGAGCCCAATACATCTCCTTCTTTACGTTGTTCTAAATCAATTCTGGCTAATTCAAATCCATCCAATGTTGCGGCAACCGCATTTAATCGCTCCATAGTTTGTGTGCCTTCATCTGCAGATGTAACTAGTAAACAAAGACCTGGCACACTGCCACGACCAACACGACCACGTAATTGGTGAAGCTGTGAAACACCAAAACGTTCGGCATCCATAATCACCATCATCGAAGCGTTAGGAACATCAACACCTACTTCAATCACAGTTGTCGCCACTAACACTTGAATTTGCCCATTAGCAAAGGCGGCCATGGTTTGATCCTTTTCGTCACTACTTTGGCGGCCATGCAATACGGCAACAGTTAAACCCTTTAACGCACCAGTTGCTAGTTGTGGTGCTAACTCCTCAACCGCAGTCATTGGCTCATTATCTAAATACTCTTCACCTAATAACTGAGCTGCCAATATTTCTCGTTCAGTTAATTTCTTATCTGGATTGATAATTCGCGGCGCGACAATGTAGACCTGATGTCCTTTTGCAACCTCTTCTTTAACTCGCTGCCAGGCACGATCTAAGTAATGTGGTTTTTCCTTTACTGGAATGAGATGAGTTTGAATTGGTGTTCGACCGCCTGGTAGTTCGCGCAGCGTTGAAATATCTAAATCACCAAAGACAGTCATGGCCACAGTTCTAGGAATTGGTGTTGCTGTCATAACTAGTAAATGTGGTGGCTCCTTTGCTTTCATACGAAGTGCATCACGTTGCTCAACACCAAATCTATGTTGTTCATCAACTACAACCAATCCCAAATCTGCAAAGGAAACACCATCTGAAATTAATGCATGCGTGCCAATCACAATTCCAGTTTGGCCACTTGCTAATTTTGCATGAATCTCTTTTTTTGCAGCTGAGGTCAATGAGCCAGTTAGTAATTCAACACTTGTGCCGATTACACCACCTTGCAAAGTACCGGCCTCTGCTAATTCTCCTAATAATTTTTTAATAGTACGAAAGTGCTGCTGTGCTAAAACTTCAGTTGGTGCCAGCAATGCCGCTTGACCGCCGGAATCAACTACTGAAAGCATGGCGCGAAGTGCAACCACAGTTTTTCCAGATCCAACCTCACCTTGTAGCAACCGGTGCATCGGATATTTATTGGCTAAATCTTTTTCAATCTCTTGATTTACCAATTGCTGGCCCTGTGTATATTTAAATGGCAATCGCTCTTCAAATGCTTTAACTAGAACCGGAGTATTTGGCGTGCGATTCTTGGTATTTAACTTAACAATTTCAGCTCTGCGTTGACCTAGCAAAAGTTGAAGAAGCAGTGCTTCATCAAAAGTAAGTCGCTCGGTAGCAATTTGTGCATCAAGTAAATCTTTTGGTTGATGAATGTTGATAAAGGCATGTTTTAAATCTGGATACTTATATTTTTTTGTGATTTGCTCAGGTAAATAATCTGGAATTTCATCTAATGAATCAGTCACTAATTTCATACATTGCATGACTTTCCAGGATGGCAATTTGGCCGAAGCTGGATAGACCGGCAAGTACTTTCCAGCAAACTCTGCTACCGCCGCATCTACATCATCTCCATCTGGAATTAATTGATAATCTGGATGGGCTAACTGGCGCTTACCCTTAAAGACTCCAACCTTTCCTGCAAATAATCCAACTCGGCCCGCCTTCAGATCCTTCTCGCGCCAAGCCTGATTAAAAAATGTTAATGAAAGATTGGCGCTGCCGTCGGTGACCACTACCTCTAATATATTTTTTCCATTTGCTCGTCGCAGACTGACACGATCAATCTGCGCCAAAATAGTTACTTCATCATCAGCTAAAAGTTTGGAAATATCTGTTAACTCACCTCGAACCTCATAACGTCTGGGATAGTGGCGAAGTAATTCATTTACAGTCGTAATGCCAAATGATTTTTCTAAAACGGCAGCGGTTCGATCCCCCACAACATTTTGGATTCGAGTTTCAAGGCTTGCCATAGTTGAAGTATCTAATGAAGGCAGGTTATCCCTGCGTAAATACCCACCCGATTAGCCAATTAATACGACTGCAAGGTAATCTTTCGCCCGCAATAGAGTTAAATTCATCGTTCAAATCAGAGTTAGATAAGAGGGAGTAAGTAAAGTGTCTTCAATCTGCGATCTATGTGGCAAAAGCCCAAGCTTTGGAAACAATGTCTCCCACTCAAAGCGTGCAACTCGTCGTCGTTGGAATCCAAATATCCAAAAGATCCGTACCTTTATTAATGGTCAATCACGTCGCCAAAATGTTTGTGCATCATGCCTAAAGGCAGGAAAAGCAGTCCGCTAACAACAATTAGAAGTGCTGGTAACCAGCCTTTTTAATTACATCTTCATCCAGCATCACTTTTCCATCTCCAGCAACAACCTCGCCAATTTTTATTGCTGATAATCCGTTAACTTTTTCCGGATCTACAGTAGCTAGAAAGAAATGATCCTCTCCGCCATTTAATACCCAATCAAAGACATCCTCTTTTAACTCTGTGGCTAATTCTGCAAGATCGCTAAAGCCAGCGGCATTTGAGATTAACTCCTTGCTTAATACCAAATTAACTTGCGAAGCCATCGCTAAGTTGGCTGCATCAACTGATAAACCATCACTAATGTCGCACATTGCAGAGGCGCAATTAATTAATTCTAAAGGTGCGGATAATTTTGGTGCTAGATGAGCATCCACAACATACCGTGGCCGATCTAATCCCCGACTTAAAATCGCAAAGCCAGCTGCTGACAAACCAGGCAAAGCACTAACAAAAATTAGATCGCCAACCTTTGCGCCAGATCTAGTAACTGGCTTTTTTGCGAGATCTCCTAATGCGGTTATTGATAAAACTATTTTCTCTGATTTACTTAAATCACCGCCTACTACGTTAACTTCAAATTTATCAGCCACAGATCTAATTCCCTTGGCTAACTCCTCAATAAAATTATCTTCCAAGTTACTTGGTAACCCAGCTGCCACAAGTAAGTATTTAGGCGCAGCACCCATTGCAAACAGATCGGCCAAATTTGCAGTCGTTAATTTCGCACCAATTTGAAAGGCGCTAGACCAATCTCTTTTAAAATGAATATCCTCAACTGCCATATCGGTGGTTGCAACTAATTTGTTATTAATTCCAGTAAGAACTGCGGCATCATCGCCGATTCCGATCTCAATTCCAACCGGAAAATTGGTCGCAAAAAGGCGTCGAAGTTGATCGACCATCTGCTCTTCCGATGCGCTCAAATTACCTCTCCCCAATTAACTCGCTATAGGCTACCCTTAATTGCATAACTACTTCATCGATGAATGTGGTTAGTAGTTAAGTTAAATTACCGAAAGGCAAGAAATGTCTGTACAGGCTTACATTCTTATTCAAACTGAAGTTGGCAAGGCTTCAAGTGTTGCTAAATCAGTATCTGCAATTTCTGGCGTAACGCTAGCTGAGGGAGTTACTGGCCCTTACGATGTAATTATGCGCGCCGAGGCGCCAAGCATGGAAGATCTAGGTCGTACAGTTTTGGCAAAGGTACAAGCAGTTGCTGGAATAACCAGAACACTTACCTGCCCAGTTACCACCTTCTAACAATTATTTCTTAGGTATCGCCCTCAACAATAAGTAGAGGGCGATACCTACAAAGATTCCCCAAATTAAATCCACGCCCACAGTAACCCCGGCGGTTATTAAATAAATCCAAATATTTTTTTGTCCCGATTTAAATATCTCCTGCATAGATGCCTTATTAAAAATTCTAAAACTTGTTCCAATTAAAACCCCAGCAATTGCTGCACTTGGAATCTGTGAAAATATCGGTGCTAGGAATAACACAATTAATAACAATGTAATTGCATGAATAATTGCCGAAAATCTACTTTTTGCCCCGGCCCTTACATTCACATTTGTTCTGGCGATTGCTCCCGTTGCCGGCATGCCGCCAAAAACTGATGCCACCGTAGTTGCTAATCCCTGCCCAAATAATTCCTGATTTGGTGAGAACTCTTGTCCTGGCTTGGTATTAGAAAGATCATCTGCCACCCGAGCTGATAACAATGATTCAATTGCAGCAAGCACTGCAATCGACAGCGCTGGCACAATCAACTGAGTTAAATCAATGCCTGAAAAAGTAGGTGAACTCCACTTGGCAACATTTCGTGGGATATCTCCAATTAATGCCACATCTAATCCAAATCCTCTAACAATTAAAGATGTCATAACCAATGCACCAAAGCTAGCTGGGATATACGCCCGAATCTTAAGCAGCGTAATTACTCGAACAAAGTTGAATTTAATAACAAGAGTTAATACAACAACTAAAATTGTCTGCCAATGCAAACCAATGACTAAAGCTGATTTAACTGTGTTATAGGCAACTTGAAGTGTGCGCTCACCTTCGCCCTTCACAACACCTAATGCAAAAGGTAATTGCTGTAAGCCAATCACTAGCGCGATGCCAACTGTAAATCCTTCAACAACTGAATCTGGCACTTTATTTATTAAGCCACCCAATCGAATTACCGACATCAGGATTACAACTAAGCCAGCCATAACTCCCAAGATAGGAATTGCAGTTGGGCCAAAGTTGGCAATTACTGGAATTAAGACAACAGTCATAGCCCCAGTTGGACCACTTATTTGATATCTGGAACCACCTAGTAGACCAGCTATTAATCCAGCAATAATTGCAGTTGATATTCCAGCAGCAGCACTCATGCCGGATGTAATCCCAAATCCAATCGCAAGTGGCAATGCCACAATAGCAACAGTTACTCCGGCTATTGAATCTCTGACAAACTCATTTTTGTTTTGTGGAAAATCAGCCTTACTTAAAAAACTCATTAATCTCCAACTGTCATAGATCTTGCATTAGTTGCTGTTAACAACTCTTGATAGGTAGTTGGGAAAACTGTATGTGGATGTCCAGCAGCAGCCCAAACAACATCGTAATCATTTAATTCCTGATCAATAATTATTGTTGCTGGCTTAATCCAACCAATTGGAGCAACGCCACCAATTGAAAAACCGGAATTTTCCTTCACATAATCTGCATCTACCCGACCAAGCTCTGCAACATTTAAACTCTTTGCTACCAAATCTGTATCTACCCGATGTCGACCTGAAGTGATGATTAATAATGGTGAATCATCTGGCAGCTTAAACAAAATAGATGATGCAATCTGGCCAACTTCAATTCCTAAAGCAGATGCAGCCTCAGCTGCACTTCTTGCCGAATCGGTAAGTACTTTGATCTGGCCCTTCATATTGTGATCTATTAACGCTTGTGCAACCCGTTTTACTGCTGCCTTTTCTAAGACACCATCCATAATTAACGGGTGATATGTGCAGAACGAGTTAACGCAGTCGTGATCAACTTAGTTATTAACTCTTGGTATGAAATTCCATCTTTGGCAATTAATTTTGGATAAACCGAAAGCGGCGTAAAGCCTGGCATAGTGTTGATCTCATTAATAACAATCTCACCATCTGTTGTGTAGAAGAAATCTACCCGAGCCAATCCTTCGCAACCTGCGGCATTAAATGCTTTAATCGCAGATTCCTGAATCTTGGATTCAATACCTGCTGGCAGATCTGTTGGAAAAACCAACTGCATAGAGTTGTCTAGATACTTAGCGGTGAAATCATAAAATTCATACTTTGCATCAATTACTATTTGGCCAATAGGTGAAGCGATCACCTTTCCATCTGCTTGCAGAACTGCGCACTCAATTTCCCGAGCTGTAATAGCACTTTCAATTAATACTTTGGTATCAAACTCTAACGCAAATGAAACAGCATTTTTTAGCTCGGTTTCGTTTTTCACCTTAGTTGTTCCACGACTTGAACCGCTTCGAGCTGGTTTAACAAATAATGGATAAGTTAAATTTGCTGGTAATGAAAAATTAGCTGATGTAACAACAATTCCGGGTGCAACCTTTAAGCCAGCGGCAGCAAAGATAGGTTTAGCGAAAGATTTATCCATACTAACCGCACTGGCTAATACACCAGATCCGACATAACGAAGATTAATCATTTCTAATAAACCTTGCAGTGTGCCATCCTCCCCATATGGGCCATGCAGAACTGGAAATACAACATCAATGGCTAAATCTTTTCCGCCAGCTTGCAAGGAATTATTGCTAACTTGAACTTCAATTCCACTTTCTGGAACTTGCGGCAAGGCGCCATTAACAATCGTGAAATTAGTATCTGTTGGTAGCAACAACCATTTTCCAGATTTTGTGATTCCGATTAAAACAGGTTCAAACTTACTTAAATCAATTGCAGATAAAACTCCGCCTGCTGAAACACAGGAAATTTCATGTTCGCTGCTCTTACCACCACATATGACAGCAACTCTTTGTTTGCTCATTAGATCTCTGCTTTTATAGAAATAGTCATTAATCTATTCATCGCACCCTTTGGCGTTAATGTGCCGGCAACAACATCAGAGACCGCTTCAATGATTGGAACTTCAACACCAACTCGGTGCGCAAGTTCTAGCATTGCACCAGCAGACGGCACACCTTCCACAGTCTTTACACTTTGTTGTCTAGCCTTTGCCATAGATCCAGATTTACCAAGAATTTCACCAAAACTTCTATTACGAGAAAGTGGTGACTGCGCACTTGCAACTAAATCTCCAATTCCGGCAAGACCTAGGAATGTAAGTGGATTAGCACCATATGCACCGCCTAATCTGGCAACCTCTGAAAGTCCGCGAGTAATCATTAAACCTTGTGTGTTCTCGCCGTAATTCATACCAACTGCCATTCCAACTGCAAGTGCGATAACGCTCTTGGCTGCTCCGGCAAACTCACAACCAACTAGATCATCTGATGGATAAATTCGGAAGTATTCAGTTGTAAATAACTTCTCCATTAATGCAATTAACTGCGGATTTTCAGAGGCTGCAACGGCGCCAGCAGGTTGTCGAGCAATAATCTCATTAGCCAAATTAGGGCCAGTGATTAACCCAAGTCTGGATTTATCAATTCCAAGAACTTCTTGGGCAACTTCTGTCATTCTAAATTGCGTTGCTACCTCAATACCTTTTAATGTGCTAATTACTGGAACATTCTCTGGGAAAAAAGCCTTCCAAGATTCTAAATTTTCACGAAGTGTTTGAGCTGGAATTGCAAGCAATATAACTTCTGCAAACTCAAGGGCTGCTTTGATATCAGTAGTCGCCTTAAGTTGTGGTGGTAGATCAATTCCTTTTAAGAACTTTCGATTTGAATTACGGCGGTTTATCTCGCGAACTACTTTTTTATTTCGACCCCAGATTAAAACTTGTTGTCCAGAATCGCACATTACTTGGCCAAGGGTTGTTCCCCAGGCACCAGATCCAAGTACCGCTACTTTTTTCATTTCTTTGCCTTCTTAAAATTTCCAATACGTGGCAAATTAGATTTCTTTGGATCAAAAATTTCAGCAGGTGCGCTCTCACCGCGAATATCCTCCAGCAAAATTGTGATGGCACGCATTACATAAGCCGTTGCCTCTTCTAATGCAACTGGGTCATTTTCTTTGCCGTACCACTTTGAAAAATCAAGTGGCTTACCTGCAACTACCGTAACTTTGGTTCTAGGAAATAATTTAAGTTTCTTGCTGTACGCCGGCAGAATTTCCTGCGCACCCCACTGCGCACATGGAATCACTGGCGCTTTGGAGATTATGGCAAGCCGGGCAATTCCCGTTTTTGCTTTCATTGGCCAGTAATTTTCATCTCGCGTCAAAGTTCCTTCGGGATAAACTCCAAGTAAATGCCCGGCCTTTAAAAATGCTATTGCGTGTTGCAAAGAATCAGAAGCAT